>JBOGDG010000388.1:0-3969 GCA_050701655.1 Micromonosporaceae bacterium | reverse complement strand
GCCCAAGTACGTCGTGTCCTCGACCCTGGAAGATCCCGACTGGAACAACTCGACGGTACTCAAGGGCGACGTGGTGACCGAGGTCTCGAAGCTGAAGCAGGAGCTAAACGGGGACATCGTCGTCTACGCCAGTTTCCAGCTCGGGCGCACGCTGATCGAGCACGACCTCGTCGACGAGCTGCGGCTGATGATCTACCCAGTCGTGCTCGGGGCCGGCGAGCGCCTCTTCGGCGAAACGAGCCACAAGAAGCCCATGCGTCTCGTCGACACCCGGACCGTCGGTAACGGCGTCGCCTTCCTCACCTACGAGCCCGTCCGAGACGCCTAGCCTGCTACCGCTGCGTCGAAGCGACGAAGCCGCTTCTCAGATGCCAGAGCTGGACTGACCCGCGACCGGACTTCGTCACTCGGCCGGGAGGGTGAGCTCGGGCACGCGCTTGCGCAGGTCCGCACCGAGGGTGTCGGCGAAATCGGACAGCGGGACCGCTCCCACCTTCTTGCCGCCGCGCAACCGCAGGCTGACGGTCGAATCCTCCTGCTCGCGGGCGCCGACGACGGCGACCAGCGGCACCTTCTGCTGCTGCGCCAGCCGTACCCGGTTGCCGAGGGTCTCGTTGCGGGAGTCGACCTCGACCCGCGCCCCGGCCTCCCGCAGCCGGGTGGCGACCTGCTCGCCGTACTCGGCGAACTGGTCCGAGATCGGCAGGACGGTGACGTGTACGGGCGCCAGCCACAGCGGGAAGTTGCCGGCGGTGTGCTCGATGTAGACGCCGAGGAAGCGCTCCAGCGACCCGTACACGACGCGGTGGATGACCACCGGGGTCCGCCGCTGGCCCTGCTCGTCGATGTAGACGCAGCCGAACCGGCGCGGCAGCTGGAAGTCGAGCTGGATGGTGCCGGTCTGCCACTGCCGGCCGAGCGCGTCCTCCATCAAGATGTCGATCTTGGGGCCGTAGAAGGCGCCGCCGCCCTCCTCGGTCTCGAAGTCGCCGCCGGTGCGCTCGTGCAGGATCGACAGCAGGGTCGCCTCCGCGTCGTCCCAGGTGGCCGGGTCGCCGATGAACTTCCCGGGCCGGGTGCCGATGCGCAGCCGGTACTTCAGGTCGAAGATCTTGTAGAACCGGTCGCAGATGTCGAAGACCCGCTCGTACTCGTCGCGGATCTGCGCCGGCGTGACGAAGATGTGGGCGTCGTCCTGCTGGAACTTCTGCACCCGCAGCAGGCCGTGCAGGGCGCCCGAGCGTTCGTTACGGTGCAGCGGATCGGAATCGCTGAACCGCAGCGGGAAATCGCGGTAGCTGCGGGTCTTCAGATTGAAGACCACCATGGCGTTGGGGCAGTTCATCGGCTTGAGCGCCATGGTGGCATTCTCGTCACCGGCGATGATGAACATGTCGTCGCGGAAGTGGTCCCAGTGACCGGAGGTCACCCACAATTTCTTGTTGTTGATCAGAGGGGTCGCGATCTCCTCGTACCCCCGGGCCTCGTGCTCGTCGCGCCAGAACTGCAGCAGGTTGTTGAGCACGCGCATGCCCTTTGGCAGCCAGTACGGCATGCCCGGCGCGGTCGGGTCGAAATGGAACAGCTCGAGCTCGCGGCCGATCCGCCGGTGGTCGCGCAGCTCGGCCTGCTCGAGCCGCCACAGGTGGTCGTCGAGGTCCTTCTGCCGGGCCCAGGCGGTGCCGTAGATGCGCTGCAGCATCGGGCGGTCCTCCTGGCCTCGCCAGTACGCACCGGCCACCCGCATCAGCTTGAAGCTGCCCATCATCCGGGTCAGCGGCAGGTGCGGACCGCGGCAGAGGTCGGACCAGACGACCTTGTCGCTCTTGACGTCGACGTTGTCGTAGATGCTGAGCTCACCCTCGCTGACCTCCATCACCTCGGAGGTGTCGACGGTGCCCTTGAGATCGATCAGCTCCAGCTTGTACGGCTCGTCCGCCAGCTCGGTACGCGCGGCCTCCATCGACGGGAAAACGCGACGCCGGAACAGCTGCCCGGAGCGGACGATCTCCTTCATCCGGGCCTCGATGCGCTCGAGGTCTTCCGGGGTGAACGGCTTCGATACGCCGAAGTCGTAGTAGAAGCCGTTATCGATCGGCGGCCCGATGCCGAGTTTCGCGTCCGGGAACAGCTCCTGCACCGCCTGCGCCAGCACGTGGGCGGTGGAGTGGCGCATCACGGCGAGCCCGTCGGGGCTCGACATGGCGACCATCTCCACCTCGGTGTCCGACTCGGGCACCCAGTCGAGGTCGTGCAGCGCGCCGTCGGGATCGCGTACCACCACGATCGCGTCCGGTCCACCGCGAGGCGCGCCTGCTGCCGTCACCGCGTCCGCGCAGGGCGACCCGCCCGGAACGGTGACGCGGGCCGGAGACGGCCCGGCTGCTGCCTGTTCAGTGGACACGATGTTCCTCCAGGTCACGACGTAGGACGCGAAGAGTCTAGCCGGGGCGTTCTGAGCGCCGCACTTCACATACGCGGCAAACGCCGTCGCGAGTTGGCGCCCTCCGCAGCTACCGCCCGCTGCGTTTCGGCGGATACATTCACCGCCGCGAACATATTCACGGCGGTACGGCGGAAAGGGTTTCCCGCGCGGCCGACGGCGGAGGGATCGATGCTCGTAGAAGGGTTGTTCCTCGACGTCGAGGGGCCGGCCGTGGTGTCCGGTCCTGACGGCTGGTACGAGCGCCCCACCGTACTGCTGCTCCACGGCGGGCCCGGCGCCCAGCCGGCGACTTAACGGTCCTCGCGCGGACTCTCGTACGCGGACGCGGCCCGCGAAGAGGTTGCTGCTGGTGGGACCAGCGGGATCAGCGTGGGGTGGAGTGGATGAAGTCGAGGATGTGGGAGGCCAGGGTCTCGCCGGCGTCCTCCTGGAGGAAGTGGCCGGCGTCGGGGATCACCGGGTGGTCCCGGTCTCGGGCGCCGGGCAGGTGGCGTCGCAGGATCGGCGCCATCGGGCCGGTGATCGGGTCGCTGTCGCTGAACGCCACCAGCGCGGGCGTGTCTGACTGGCCGAGGGCAGTCCAGGCGGCGCGGTTGGCCTCGCTCGCCGGGTCGTCCGGGCGGATCGGCACCAGCCCCGGCATGGCGCGCGCCGCCGCGGTGTAGGAGTCGTCCGGGAACGGCGCGTCGTACGCCTGCCGGACCGCCGCGGGCAGCTCGGTGCGGCATCCGGCTTCGACGAAGCGCCCGATGTCGAGCCGCTCGGCGTGCTGGATCGCGGATCGGAACTGGTGCCAGATCTCCGGCATCGGGTGATCGCCGGTGGGCAGGCCGGTGTTGGCGGGCGCGAGCCGGGCGAACCGTTCCGGGTGCTCGGCCGCCAGGCGCAGCCCGATCAGCCCGCCCCAGTCCTGCCCCACCAGGGTTACGCCGCGCAGGTCCAGCACGTCGAAGACCAGCTCGCGTACCCATTCGACGTGCCGGCCGTAGCTGTGGTCCTCGATCCGGGCCGGCTTGTCCGAGCGGCCGAAGCCCACCAGGTCCGGGCACACCGCGCGCAGCCCGGCCGCCGCGAACACCGGCATCATCCGCCGGTACAGGAACGACCAGCTCGGCTCGCCGTGCAGGCAGAGCACCGGCTCACCATCGGCCGGCCCCGCCTCCACCCACGCCATCCGCAGCCGCCCGCCCTCGGCGTCGGCGACCTCGGCGTACCGCGGCGAATGGTCGAAATCGGGCAGGTCGCAGAACCTTTCTTCGGGGGTACGCAGAATCCGCATCCCCGCATCCTCACACGGGCGGCCCCGGTCAGCGCATGGGAGCTGATGGTCAGCGGAGCACGCCGGCGTGCCGTGCGGCGGAGACAGCCTCTACCCGGTTACGGGCGCCGAGCTTGCACATCGCGTTCTTCAGGTGGGTCTTCACGGTGGTGGGCAGGATCGACAGCCGGTCGGCGATCTCCTGATTGGTGCAGCCGGCCGCGAGCTGGATCAGCACGTCTGCTTCGCGCCGGGACAGCCGTAC
>JBOGDG010000387.1:0-4009 GCA_050701655.1 Micromonosporaceae bacterium | reverse complement strand
CCCCGAGCCTCCCCACGATGGTTGGTCCCTGCCCTGCCGTGGGCCCCACGATGGCCGGTCCCTGTCCTGCTGTGGGCCCCTACGATGGCCGGTCCCTGTCCTGCCGTGGGTCCCCGCTTGCGGCCCTCTTCGGCTGCTTCTGCGCCGTTGCGCGGGTTGCGGTGGTGCCCCCTTACCCTCTTTACCCCCTTTGATCCTTTGTGTACGGGTGTCTGCCTGCGTTCACGTTTGGGGGCTTGGGCGGATGGTTTCGCGGTTTCGGCTCGTTCTGAAACCTTGTGCCGAAGTATGGACTTTTCTCGTGGTGGCGGGCAACCATCGGTAAAGCCCCGGTGACGGGAGGTGCGCCATGTCGGTGACACCACGAGGCGGGTTCATCGCGCCGAGCCTGCTGGGGACAAGCCGCGAGGAATCGCTCGCGGTGGCGCGGCGGCATCGGCTTGAGCTGCTCACGAGCATCCACGAATTCGAGCGTGCGATCGCCGTACCGTCGGCTGATCCGGACTGGCGGCGGCAGGTCGCGCAGCGGCTGGCGCAGCTTCGCGAGGCGTTTGCCGAGCACATCGCGGTGACGGAAGGCGAGGACGGGCTGTACGCCGAGCTGCTGATCGCCGCGCCCCGGCTGGCGCGCGCCGTCGGAGTGCTGGTACGCGAGCATGCCATGATCGCGCGGGCGCTGGACCGTTACGCATCCCGGCTCGGCGGGCCGGATGTTGCTGTCGAACAGCTGCGGGGCTGGGCCAGTGATCTGCTGCGGGAGCTGTCCCGGCACCGGCAACGTGGCGCGGATCTGGTGTACGAGGCGTACGCCACCGACATCGGCGGGGAAACCTAGCCGGACCAGCGAGACCAGCCGGACTAGCGAGACCAGCCGGACCCACGAGACCTTGTCGGGTCCCAGCGAGACGCACCAGGGACGACTGCCCCTGGTGCGTCTCCGTGCCGGTCGACCGCCCCTGCGACCGGACTTTCCCGACCGACTCCCTCGTCGGGGCGGACAGTTCCGGGTTTTCGGATGCGTCGATCTTGCAGAGCCGAGGGTGACCGGCTCCCCACGGTCAAAGACGTGGTGGCGAAGATAGCGATCAACCCGAATACGGTACTGAAGGCCTACCGGGAGCTCGAGTACGAGGGCCTGGTGACGCCCCGCCCCGGGGTGGGTACCTTCGTCACCCGCACCCTGACCGACAAGTCGTTGGCCGCGCACGGGGCGCTCCGCGAGGAGTTGCGCGGCTGGCTGGCCCGGGCCCGTGCCGCCGGACTGGACGCCGAAAGCATCGAGGCCCTTTTCGTGACCACATTCGACAGCCTGAAAGAGGAGCGCGCATGAGCAGTCCGGTGCTGCAGGCCGAGGGCCTGACCAAGCGGTACAGGCAACGCCAAGCGTTGTTCGACTGCACCCTTGCTGTCCCGCCCGGCCGGGTGGTGGGTCTCGTCGGCCCCAACGGTGCCGGCAAGACAACCCTGCTGCAGCTCGCGGTGGGCATGCTGCGACCCACCGCCGGCAGCATCACGGTGCTCGGCGGCCAGCCGGCCTCCGGTGCGGCACAGCTGGCCAAGGTGGGCTTCGTCGCCCAGGACGCACCCACCTATGCGAGCCTGTCCATCGCCGACCATCTGCGGTTCGGTGCCCGCACCAACCCGCGCTGGGATCAGCGGCTGGCCGAGGAACGGATCGCGCGGCTCGGCCTCGACCTCTCCCAGCGGGCCGGAAAACTCTCCGGTGGGCAACGCGCTCAGCTCGCGCTGACCCTGGCCATCGCGAAACGGCCAGACCTGCTCATTCTCGATGAACCCGTGGCCGCCTGGACCCGCTGGCCAGGCGGGAGTTCCTGCAGAGCCTGATGGAGTACATCGCCGAGCACAGCGCCAGCGTGATCCTGTCCTCGCACCTCGTCTCCGACTTGGAGCGGGTCTGTGACTACCTGATCGTGCTCGTCTCCTCCCGGGTCCGCGTCGCTGGCGAGGTCGATGACCTGCTGGCCAGTCACTACCGGCTTACCGGTGTGCGCCGCGACCCGGCCGAGTTGCCTCCTGGCGTCGACGTGATCGAGAGCAGCCACACCGACCGGCAGTCCACCCTGATCGTACGCAGCACCACCCCGATCGAAGACCCGCTGTTCACCGTCGAACAACTCAGCCTCGAAGACCTCGTCCTGGCCTACATGTCGCGGGCCACCACCGACCGCCAGCCCGCATTGGAGATGACCCGATGATCTGGTTCACCTGGCGCCAGTTCCGTACCCAGACCTGGATCACCGCCGGCGCGCTCGCCGTGCTCGCCGCCCTCCTCGTGGTCACCGGCCTGAGCATCGCCGACGCGTAGGCCGCCGCCAACGTCGCCAACTGCGGCGCCGACTGCACGACCGCGATAGCCAGCTTCCTCCGCGAGGTCAGGTCCGGCGCCAGCGGTACCGTCTACCCCCTCACCATGGGGCTGATGTACGTGGTTCCCGCCCTCATCGGCATCTTCTGGGGCGCGCCGCTGCTCGCCCGGGAATTCGAAGCCGGCACCCACCGCCTCGCCTGGAACCAGTCGGTCACCCTTACCCGATGGCTCGCCACCAAACTGGCCGTCATCGGCGCGGCGGCAGCGGCAACCACCGGCCTGCTCAGTTGGGGAGTCACGGCCTGGGCACACCGCATCGACGACGCGGCCGGCGACCGGATCGAGCCGCTGGTGTACGGCGCTCGCGGCGTCGTCCCGATCGGCTACGCCCTCTTCGCGTTCGCCCTCGGCGTCACCGCCGGCCTGCTCATCCGCCGCACCGTGCCCGCGATGGCCGCCACCCTTGCCATCTACACCGCCGCGGTCGGCTCGATGCCGCTGTGGATCCGCGCCAACCTGGTCCCGGCGAACCACGCCACGCCGGCTCTGGACCTCGACAACTTGCAACATTTCGGGTTCGGGCGTGACGGGCGGATGGAGGTCGTCGGCGCGGGCCCCAGTAACACCTGGGTCCTCACCAACCAGACCATCACACCCAGCGGTGACGTGTTCACCGGACCAGCCGACCCGCAGTACTGCGGAGCCGATCAACCACCTCAGGCGTGCGAGGAGTGGGTCGCAACGCTGGGCCTCCGTCAGGACATCATCTACCACCCCGCCGACCACTTCTGGCCCCTGCAGTGGGTTGAATCCGGCCTCTTCCTCGCCGCCGCCGCCCTGCTCACCGGGTTCTGCTTCTGGTGGATCCGCCAGCGCCGCGCATGAACCACTCAGCCGGCTCAGGAGACCGGGGTCAGGAACGGGGCGGCCTCCACGCCCAGCTCGTCCATCCGGGCGCAGTAGCCGCGGTAGTGCCGGCGGGCGTCGCCGTGCCGGCCGGAGTCGGTGAGTACCGCCATCAGCCGCAGGTGGCTGTGCTCGTCGTACGGGTCGCGCTCCAGGATCCGCAGCAGCAGCCGTACCGCCGCGTCCGGGTCTTCGTGCCGGAGCGCGTGCTGCGCCAGCCTGGAGGCCACCTCCCGGTAGGTGGTACGCGCCTCCTCCCGCAGCGGGACCGCCCAGTCGGCGTACGGGTCGGTCTCGCAGAACTCGCCCACGTACGCCGCCTCGGCCCGCGCCAGCCGCTGCAGCCCCTCCTCGGTACGGCCTTCCCGGAGCAGCCGGTTCCCGGCGGTGGCGTCGGCGAGGAAGGACTCGATGTCGACGTCGAGCTCGGTCAGCCGCAGCTGCACGGAGTCGGTGTCGTGGCTGAGGAGGCCGTCGCTGCCGTACCGCCGGTCGGGGTCGAGCAGCGAACGTACCGTCGACATCAACACGTTGAGCCGGTTGCTGACGCTGCGGGGTTCCTCGCCAGGCCAGAGCAGCTCCACGAGCTGGTCGATGCTGATCGGGCGGCCACGCCGGCTGACCAGGATCTTGACCAGGTCGCGCGCCTTGTGGGACTTCCACGCCGCCTGCGGCACCACCTGGCCGTCCCGGATCACCCGGAAGCCGCCCATAGTCTCGATCCGTACGGGGTGCCGCGGCGTCGGGGCCAGCCGCGCCAGCGCGGTCTCGGCG
>JBOGDG010000386.1:0-4010 GCA_050701655.1 Micromonosporaceae bacterium | reverse complement strand
GCCACTCCTGCTGAGTGGGCAGCCGGAACGGCACCCCGGACGCCTTGATCTTCGCCTTCGCCCGGCTGATCCGCTGCGCCATGGTCGCCTCCGGCACCAGGAACGCGTGGGCGATCTCCGCCGTGGTCAGGCCACCCACCGCCCGCAGCGTCAGCGCGATCGCCGACGCCGGGGTGAGCGCGGGGTGGGCGCACATGAACAGCACGGTCAGGGTGTCGTCCTGGTCGGGCGCGTCGACCGCCACCGGCGGCTGCGCGGCCACCACCTCCTCGCGGCGGCGGCGAGCCAGCTCGCTGCGCACCTGGTCGGCCATCCGCCGGTACGCCACCTGGATCAGCCAGCCCCGCGGGTGTTCCGGCACCCCGTTCCCGGGCCACTGCAGCGCCGCCGCCAGCAGCGCCTCCTGTACGGCGTCCTCGGCGGCGTAAAAGTCTCCATACCGGCGTACCACGGCGCCGAGGACCTGCGGCGCGCACTCGCGCAGCAGGTCCTCGATGCGGGTGTCGGCAGCTGTCACAGCTCCTCGGCGGGAGCCTCGCCGACCTGCCGTACCTCGATCGGCATGTTCAGCGGCGCGCCGCCCGGGCCGGGTGCGGCGGACGCCTCGGCGGCCAGCTCGACTGCCCGCTGCGGGGTCTCCACGTCGACGATCCAGTAGCCCATCAGGAACTCCTTGGACTCCGGGAACGGGCCGTCGGTGACGGCGGGGGCGCCGCCGGTGGCGCGTACCACCTTGGCCTGGTCGGGGAAGGTCAGCCCTTCGCCGGCGACGTACTCGCCGGCCTCGGTGAGCCGCCGGTTGTACTCGTTCATGAATCCGATGTGCGCCTTGATGTCGTCGCCGGACCACTCGGTGATCGGCTGGCCACCCGCGTACGTGTTCATCAGCAGCATGTACTTCATCGTGGTGCTCCTTCGTGATCTCCAGCGCCCCCGTCGGGGTGCTCTCACGGGTAGGTCGGAGCCCGCGAGCAGTACTCGACATCCGTACCCAAAAAAGTTCTATCACCTGGTACGCGGACCAGCCGGCCAACAGACGTCGGCCCCCCGCCCGTAGTAGACGAGGGGCCGACGAGCGGTCTGTCAGAACTGCAGTGCCCACCGGTCGATGTAGCCGGTGTCGTACGTCGCCGTGTCCTGCACCCGCAGCCTCCAGGTGCCGTTGGCCACCTCCGACGAAGCGTTCACCGTGTACGTCTTGATCACGTTGTCGCCGCTGTCGTTGTTCGGGAAGTCCTCCAACACGTACACCGAGCCGTCCGGCGCGAGCAGCGAGATCACCAGGTCACCGCGCCAGGTGTGCTTGATGTCCACCTCGACCTTGAGGGTGGAGGGCGCGTTGCCCGACACCCCGGTCACGTTGATCGACGAGGTCACGGTGGTGTGGTCGCTGATGGTGACGTTGCCGGTGTTCTCGAAGCGGGGGCCGGTCGGCGGCGTACCGCCACCGTTGTCGATCAGGCCGCTGATCAGCGGGTAGATCAGCGCCATCCGGGCACCCTCGTTGGGGCAGCCGCCCAGGTGGTGCAGCGCGATCACCTTGTGGTCGGCGGCGAGCACCGGGGATCCGGAGTTGCCGCCGGAGGTGTCACAGGAGTAACCCATGTTGTACGAGTCGCTCTTCGCGTTCTTCACGGTGCAGAGCGCGCCGCCCTGGCTGTCCTCGTAGATCGACAGCCGCTTCGGCCTGCCGTCGCCGTGGCCGGGGATGTAGATCCGCTCGCCGGTGGTGGCTTCGCGGGTGTGCAGGTAGAGCGTGCCGAACTGGGTGATGCTGCTGAAGTTGTTGACGGAGTAGAGGGTGTAGTCCAGGCCGCCTCCGCCGTCGCCGCTGGTCTTGATCAGCGTGGCGCCGCTGACCTTGGTGCCGGCGCCCGGGTTGTTGCCGCCGCAGGTCGCGCACTGGTAGTTGAACTGCATCTCGCTGCCGGACACCGCCGACTGGGTGTTGAAGCAGTGCGAGTTGGTCAGCATCCGGTTGGTGTTGCCGACCCGCCAGGTGGTGCAGAGTCCGCCGCCGCTGATCAGCAGCCGCGCCACCGCGTTGCCCTTGGCGTACTCGGTGGGGTGGCTGGACTGGTAGCAGACCACGTCGCGGCGGGCGTCGGTGCCGCAGACGCTCATGATGGACGGGTTGTGTGCGGCGATCTCCGCCTTGTCGTACCCCCGCCACAACTTGTCGATCGTCGCGACGGTGCCGGGGCTGCGGCGGGTCGAGTGCACGGTCACGATCGCGGTGTCGCCGTCGATCGACATCGCCCAGAAGCCGGGGCCGTCGACGGTGAAGTCCGAGCTGGTGGCGCGGTCGCCGGTATACCGGTACGACTCCGTACCGTCCGGGTTGGACACGGTCACGTACTCGCCGGCGCGCAGCCGCAGCGAGGCGAAGTGCATCTTCACGTACGTGGCGCCCGGGTGCCGCAGCACCTGCCGCCGCCCGGCGTACGTCAGCGAGCTGGCGACCGTACGCAGCTCGCCCCCGGTGGTGACGTTCTCCTTCTGGAACTGCTGTGCCTCCGGCGCCCGCTGCGAGCTCGGCGCCTCCGGTTGGCTGCTCGCGGCGCTCACGCCCGAGAGCATGCCGAGCGTGAGGGCGCCCGCCCCCGCCACGACCGCTAACCGGCGCAGCTGACTGCTGTGTGCCATCGTTGCTCCTCCCCAGGGGTACGGCGCTCTGCCGTACCACGGAAGCGCCCCATAACGGCGCACTCCCATTCAGGACATTGTGGGGGGAATCGCTAGCGGGAAAACCCGCTGTTTTCTTAACAGTCGGGCTCTCGGCTTCCCGGCTCTCAGCTTTCCGCGGCCGGAGCCTGGCAGAGGCGCAGCACGCTGGTGCGCAGCTCGGTGGCGGCCGCCGCCATCGTCATCCGCTCGGCCGCGACCTCGTCACCCGCGGCGTGCCCGACGGCGATGATGGCGGCGATCAGCCAGTCGGCGGGCTGGGAAGGGTCGAACTCTCCGCTCCGCTGGCCCCGGTGGATCAGCTCCCGGAGCCGGCCCAGGATCGGGGCGTGGTGCGCGTACGAGTCTTCTGGGCCGGCCGAGGTGACCGACGGGTGCAGCAGCAGCGGATACCGCTCCATCACCCGCCAACTGGTGTCGAGCCACCGCAGCAGCGCCACCGAGGCGGTGTCCTCGTCGAGCCGCGCGGCCTCGATCGCGGCGATCACCTCGCCGGTTATCCGCTCGATCACGGCGTCCAGCAGCGCCTGCCGGGACGGGTAGTGGGCGTACACGGTCTGGCGGGTGACCCCGGCGGCCGAGGCGATCTCCTCGACGCTCGCCTCGGGGCGCTGACCCATCACCCGTACCGCGGCGTCGAGGATCGCCGCGGCGCTGCGCTCGGCGTCGGAACGGCGCCGCCGACGCCGTACGCCATCCGTTATCTCAGACACGGTTGTCAAGAGTACGCCAGCGCCGTATCCTAGACACGCGCGTCAAAGATAACCGCCAAGCCGCCGGCTGGTGTGTACCTGGGGGTACGAGATGACCGACGAGCGCCTGACGCCCGCCGCCGACCTGGCCGGATACCTGACCCGCTATCCGGAGGAGATCACCTTCGGCGGGGAGGATCCGGAGACGGTGCTCGATCGCTACCACACCCCCGACTACGCGATCGTCAACGACGGCATTCGGCTCGATCGGCAGCGCCTGCTCGACCACATCCGACCTGCCCGCAAGCGCGCGACCGCCGTACGCGTCGAGGTGCACGACACGCTGGTCGACGGTGACCGGGCGGCGGCCCGGTACCGGCTCGACGCGGTGATGCGTACCGGCAACGTGATCGCCACCGAGATCTACATGTTCGGCCGGCTCGCCGAGGACGGGCGGCTGCAACACGTCGAGCAGCTCACCCGGACCGTCCCCTCCGAGACGCCTGACTAGCCGCATTTTCCGCACCTTGATGTGCTTACCCCTCGTTGTGTTC
This sequence comes from Micromonosporaceae bacterium, assembly GCA_050701655.1. Taxonomy (GTDB): domain Bacteria; phylum Actinomycetota; class Actinomycetes; order Mycobacteriales; family Micromonosporaceae; genus WHSM01. The sequence continues at coordinate 79 of JBOGDG010000386.1, read as the reverse complement.
GGGCCAGGGTAGGTCGATGTTGAGCAGGTCGAGGATGGTGCGTTGGGTGGTGGTGAGTCGGTCCAGGCGGAGCCCGTGG
>JBOGDG010000385.1:0-4012 GCA_050701655.1 Micromonosporaceae bacterium | reverse complement strand
CCGCGGCGCTGCCCCGGCCGCGCCGCGGGTGGTGTGGCTGCAGGAGGCGGCGAGCCACGGCACCGTACTGGAGCTGCGGGCCGCCGACTCGCCGGGGCTGCTGTACCGGGTGGCGCACGCGCTGGAGCAGGTCGGGGCGGCGGTACGCGCGGCTCGCATCTGCACGCTCGGCGCCGACGTGGTGGACAGCTTCTACCTCACCGGCGAGTACGCCGACCCGGCCGCCCGCGCCGCGGTGGAGTCGGCGGTCCTCGCCGCTTGCGCCCCGACAACATGATCAACTCCGCATCACACCGAAACACGCCCGGCGTGTTTACGCACTCCGTCGAGTTGATCTTGGCCTCCGGCTAAGGCGGCGATGCCACACGGCTAGGACGGGGCGATGGCGTCCGGCCACGGCGGGGCGACGCCGGCAGCTTCGGCGGGTGGGCCGTCGGGCTCGATCTGGCGGCGGAACAGCCGCATCAGGCACCAGTTCTCGGCGACCAGCAGCGCCACGTACGGACCGTGGTGGCCGATGCTGCTCTGGCCGGCGAGCATCTCCCGCTCCGCGGCGCGCAGCACGAGCCGCATCTCGTCCAGGTAGATCGAATCCAGGAAGCAGGGCGGATCGTCGGCGGCGATCAGCGCGCCGCCGACCTCCCACAGCGCCCGCTCCAGGTTGCCGGACAGGTAGAGGTTGCGGGCGGCGAGGATGTGCGAGTAGAGCCGGATCCAGAGCGTGAAGTGGTTGCGGTCGTCGAGCACCAGCGGCAGGATCCGCAGCCCGCTGTCGACGTCGACGTCCTCCGGGTGCAGGCCACGCGCCACCACCTCCCGGCAGATCGTCAGCGGGTCGCGTCCGGCGAGCAGGGCCCGGTGCCGCATCAGTCCTCCTTCACCGGTATCAGCCGCAGCAGGTTGCCGCCCAGCAGATCGGGCAGCCGGTCGTGGCCGAACCCCGCGAAGTGGGCGATCGTGACCAGCGTCTGCAGCGCGGAGTAGCTGCTGGCGTACGGCAGGTCGGAGCCGTACAGCACCCGGGTCGGGTCGACGCTGGACAGCAGGGTGAACAGGTCGTAGACCCGTACCACCGAGGTTTCGAAATACACGTTGGAGTACGGCGCCAGCACCCGCAGCGCGTCCGGCATGTCGATGAACGACGAGTGCCCCAGGATCAGCTTCAGCTCACCGAACTCGGCGGCCAGCCCGGCCAGCTCGTCGGTGATCGCGTTCATCCCGAAGCCGGTGTGGATCAGCACCGGCAGCCCGTCGGCGGCGGCCCGCGCGAACAGTGGCCGCGCCTGGCTGGAGCCCAGCTCGAACTGCTGCGCCCGCGGATGCAGCTTGATGCCGCGGTGGCCGCGGGTCAGGCAGCGCTCGTACTCCGCCTCCCAGGGACCGTTCGGGTTCAGCCGCAGGAACGGGATCAGCCGGTCCGGGGTCTGCGAGTACGCCGTCCAGATCCGGTCGTTGGGCACCCGGAAGTCCTCGCCGGCGTCCGGATCGTCGAACGGGAAGATCACCGCACCGCGGATGTGGTAGCGGTCCAGCTCGGTGAGCAGGTCGTCAAGACTCAGCTGGTGGCCGTCGATGTCCTTGCCGACGTGGGCGTGCGCGTCCCACACCGGGCCGGTCTCGAACACGTCGCGGGTCAGCCGTTTCAGGTACTCGTACGAGTGCAGCGACATCCCCGCCTCGGGGACCATCGCGACCTCGAAGTAGCGCTCGTACGGAATCCGATCTTCCCGGCGCACCCGATCATTATCCCTGGCTGGGGCGCTGGTACCACCTGACCACGCCCTTCCCGTACACAGGAAGAGGCCCTTCCCACCAACTCGGCGGGAAGGGCCTCCTCTGGTACGTGCTAGCCGAGCAGGTGTTGCATCGACCGCTTCACGAAGCTGTTGCGCTGCTCCGCGGTGGTCAGCCCCTCGATACCGAAGCCGACGTAGACGGTGTCCTCGGTGACCACCCCGGCGCCCTCTTCGAACGCCGCGGTGGAGCGGACCCAGTCGTTGCCGTTGCCCGGGGAGCCGGCCGGCGCGCCCGGCACCGCCCAGCCGCCGAGGTCGGACTCGAACGAGGTCTCCGCCACCGGCGCGCCGTCGACGATCACCGTGGTGTCGTCGAGGAACGTGCCCAGCTTCAGGGTGCCCCAGTCGGTGGCGTACGTGATCGAGACCTCGACCTGCTTGCCGGCGTACGCCGACAGGTCGATCGACCACTTCTGCCATCCGCCCGAGCTACCCGTGGCCGCGTGCCACGCACCGGTGGTGCCGGTCGGTGCGCAGTCGGCGTCCATGTAGTGGCCCAGGTGCGGGTGGATGGCGTCCACCCAGCCGGACTGGCAGCTGTCCCCGGTGCCCTGGCCGGTGTGGCCGTTGGCGTCGGGCAGCGTGGTCCAGTCGTCCTGACCCACGGTGTGCGCCTCGACGAACTGGTAGTCCCAGTCGGTCTCCAGGTCGTACGAGGTCCAGAACTCCAGCTTCCCGCTGCTCGCCCCGGTCAGGTCGATGGTGCGGGTGGCCCGCTTGTACCCCCGGTCAGCCGACTGGCTGTTCAGGTAGTACGCGCCGGTACGCGGGTCGTACGGGGCGCCGCCCGGACGGTCCCACGCCACCGGTGCCGCGCTGCCGAACTGCGGGAACTGCGACGGCGGCAGGAAGCTCGACGTCGACAGGAACGACGCCGTGTGACCCTGGTTGTCCGCCGAGTCGCCGCCGTTGAGCGTGCCCTCGAATCCGGCGAAGGCGCCGTCGGTGCCCTTCACCGGGTACGGCCCGGTGTCGCTGGTGCCGCCGTCGTCGACGTACGTGTACGCCCCCAGGTAGTACGTCTGGAAATCGTTGAACAGCGGCAGACACGGGTACGTGCGCGCCGTACACGACGGCGGCTCGTACGGGTTGTAGTAGTACACCCCGTCGGCGCCCTGCGCGAGGCCGTTGAACTGACCGGCCGCGAGCAGCTTGCCGCCCTCGTTGAGGTAGTCCCGGATGGTGAGCTCGGTGTCGAGTGCCACCTTCGCCGCGGTGCCGGCGCCCTGGCCGGGGTTACGCGGGATGATGTCGTCGCCGGTCTCCCAGACCACGGCGTCGTAGTGCGACAGCACACCCAGGTGGTGCGGCGCCTTGCGGTCGTTGACGTCGATGTCGTACACGTCGGAGCTGTAGCCGGCCGCGGTCAGCGCGTCGGCGTAGTACGACACGTACTTCGCCTCGGTGCCGTCCTGGGTCGGGAGCGCCCCGGTGACGTCCTCAGCCGCGAGGATCAGCACGTCGCCGCCGGTGTCACCGGAGACGTCGTACGTGAAGTGCTCGCTGCTGATCAGCCCGGTGCCCGGCTTCAACGCCGAGAACCAGACCTCGACACTGTCGCCCGGCTTCGCGCCCTTGACGTTGCCGCGGTACTCGGCGAAGTGGACGTCGTTGTGGTCGCCGTACTTCTCGCCGCCGCCCCACTCCTTGATCCGGGTGGACTTGGTCGCGCCACCGTTGATCTTGTAGTGCAGCTTCTTCTGCTCCAGCGCCCGGCGGGCGTTGACCGCCACCGGCTGCGCGCCGGTGCCGCTGTGCGAGACATCGAACGCGTCCACCACGAAGTCCGGCGTGGTGCCGCCGGCGCCCTCCGGGCTGTCCGGGTGGTGGGTGGCCATCGCGACGTTGCGCGCGAACTCGATGTTCTTCTCGTACTCGGCCTGGATCAGCGCCTCGTCCTCGGGGAAGTTGAAGACGCTGGCGCAGTCCTCAGGGAGCCACTCGTCATCCGGGTCGACCCGGCTGGCGGTCTGGCAGGTGGACATCTCCGGGGTGAAGGCGAGCGTGCCGTACGCGTGGTGCAGGTGCTCGGTGGTCTCGCCGTTGGTGGTGTACAGCTCGGCCGACAGATCCGGGTCGTACCCCGGTACGCCCGGGTGCTCGTCGTCGCCGGCGAGGGCCTCGTACACGATGTCGTCCGGCTGCGGGGTGCTGACCTGCCAGCCGGTGCCGTACAGCAGCAGCTCGGCCGCCGAGTGGTAGTTGATCACGTACTC
>JBOGDG010000384.1:0-4013 GCA_050701655.1 Micromonosporaceae bacterium | reverse complement strand
CGGCGGTGAAGGGCGGGCTGCTGGTCGCGGGGACCACCTCCGACGCGGGCAAGAGCGTGCTGGTCGCGGGGATCTGCCGGTGGCTGGCGCGGCAGGGGATACGGGTCGCGCCGTTCAAAGCCCAGAACATGTCGAACAACTCGGCGGTCACCCCGGACGGCGGCGAGATCGGGCGGGCGCAGGCGCTGCAGGCGGCCGCGTGCGGGCTGGAGCCGGACGTACGGTTCAACCCGGTGCTGCTCAAACCCGGCTCGGATCGTTCCAGCCAGGTGGTGCTGCTGGGGCAGCCGGTGACGACGGTAGGCGCCGCCGACTACCACCGGCTCAAGCCCCGGCTGGCCGAGGCGGTCACCGACACGCTCGCGGAGCTGCGCCGCGACTACGACGTGGTGATCTGTGAGGGCGCCGGCAGCCCGGCGGAGATCAACCTGCGGGCCGCCGACATCGCCAACATGAGTTTGGCGCGCGCCGCCGAGCTGCCCACCATCGTGGTCGGTGACATAGATAGGGGCGGGGTGTTCGCCGCGTTCTACGGCACGCTAGCGCTGCTGGGCGCCGCCGACCAGGCGCTGATCGCCGGCTTCGTGGTGAACAAGTTCCGGGGCGACCCGGCGCTGCTCGCGCCCGGGCTGGACACTCTCACTGCGCTCACCGGGCGCCCCACGTACGGGGTGGTGCCGTACACCCCGGAGCTGTGGCTGGACACCGAGGACTCTCTCGCCCACCCCGACGGCGCGGTGCTGGGCCGGCGGCTGCCTCCGGTCGGCGCCGACTGGCTCCGGGTCGCGGTGGTACGGCTGCCCCGGCTCTCCAACGCCACCGACGTGGAAGCGCTCGCCGCCGAGCCGGGCGTGCTGGTACGCCTGGTCAGCTCGCCGGCCGACCTGGCCGCCGCCGACCTGGTGGTGCTCCCCGGTAGCAAGTCCACAGTGGACGACCTGGCGTGGCTGCGGCGTACCGGGCTGGCCGACGCGGTACGCGCCCACGCCGCCGCCGGCCGGCCGGTGCTCGGCGTCTGCGGCGGCTACCAGATGCTCGGCGAACGGATCCACGACGACGTGGAGAGCGGCCGGGGCGGCGTAGACGGGCTGGGCCTGCTGCCACTGCGGGTCGACTTCGCCGCCGAGAAGGTGCTGGCCCGCCCGGTCGGGGACTACCGCGGCATCGCGGTCGGGGGTTACGAGATCCACCACGGCCGGGCCACGGTGGCCGGCGACGCGGCGGCGCTGTTCCGGCTGGCGGACGGGGGCGGCGACGGGCTGCGGGTCGGTGCGGTGTGCGGCACCCACTGGCACGGGGCCTTCGAGCACGACGAGTTTCGCCGGGCGTACCTCACCGAGGCGGCCGCGGCGGCGGGGCGTACCGGGTTCCGGGTGGCGCCGGACACCGACTTCCGCCAGCTGCGCCGGGACATGCTCGACACGCTCGGCGACCTGGTCGCCGACCACCTCGACACCACCGCGCTGACACGCCTGATCGAGTCCGGTACGCCTTCCGGCCTGCCGCTGCTGCCGCCCGGTGCACACTCAGGGTGAGGGGGACACGATGAGTCTTGACGTACTGGACTGGCGCCGTACCGTCTTCGAGCTGTACCGGCAGGTGCGGGCCGGGCCGGATCCCGAGCGGGCCTGGCAGCTGTGGCGCGACGGCCGTGACGAGCTGGTCGGCCGCCACCCCGCATCGCCGCTGCCGCCCACCGCCCGCGAGCGGTTCACCGGGCTGCGGTACGCCCCGTACGACCCGGCGAAACGGTACGAGCTGCTCCCCGTCGAACCCGCCGAGCCGGCGCGGATCGAGGTTCCCACCGCCACCGACGGCGTAGTGCCGTTCGAACGCGTCGGCCAGCTGCGGCTGCCCGAGCTGGGCACCCTGGACGTGTGGTGGTTGGACTCGTACGGCGGCGGGATCTTCGTACCGCTGCGGGACGCGAGCGGACGGCACCCCGATCTGGGGCAGCGCAGCTACGGCGGGGGCCGGTACCTGATCGACACGGTGAAGGGCGCCGACCTCGGCGGCACAGGTGACCGGCTGACGGTCGACCTCAACTTCGCGTACAACCCGTCCTGCGCGTACGACGCGGCGTGGCAGTGCCCCCTCGCCCCGCCCGGCAACGTACTCACCGCCCCGGTGTACGCCGGGGAACTCACCTGGCACGCGCCCGACTGACCGACCCCGCTCAGCCTGCGGGGCGCCTTGCCGGGGGCCGCGGTTTGTGGCCAATCTGGGGGCCCCTGGGCGGGGGAGACAGCGGATTGGCCACAAACCCGCAGCCGCCCCAGCCGCCGGCCCGGGCGTTACCCCGTCTCCGCCCCCGTGCCGCGGGACGGGGCTTGGTCCACCGGCGACCTGACCTTGCCGGAGGGATGTCAGGGTGGGGGAATAGCATCCGGCGTATGACTGAGCTGCCCCGCGACGGCCGCACCGACGCCGCCGTCACCTCCGATGCCGTGCCCGCCGCCCGTACCGATGCTGAGCTCGCCGCCGAGGTCCAGCGGCTGTTCCCCGAGATCCGGGCCGAGCTGGAGGCGCTGGCGCGGATCCCGAGCGTGGCGTTCCCGGGGTACGACCACAGCCAGGTGCAGCGCTCCGCGGTGGCGACCGCCGAGCTGTTCCGTGCCGCCGGGCTGCCCGACGTGCAGCTGCTGTCGGCACCGCATGGACAGCCCGCGGTGGTGGCACGCAAGCCCGCTCCGCCCGGCGCGCCGACCGTCCTGCTGTACGCGCACCACGACGTACAGCCGCCCGGCAACGCCGACGAGTGGGACAGCCCTCCGTTCGAGCCGACCGAGCGCGACGGCCGGCTCTACGGTCGCGGCGTCGCCGACGACAAAGCCGGGATCGCGGCGCATCTGGCGGCGATCCGGGCGCACGGCGACGCGCTGCCGGTCGGCGTGACCGTGTTCGTGGAGGGCGAGGAGGAGTCCGGCTCGCCCACCCTCGCGACGTTCCTCGCGGCCCACCAGGAGCTGCTCGCCGCCGACGTGATCGTGATCGCCGACTCCGGCAACTGGGCGGTCGGGCAGCCGGCGCTCACCACCTCGCTGCGCGGCCTGGCCGACTGCTACGTCGAGCTGCGTACGTTGGAGCACGGCGTACACAGTGGGATGTACGGCGGCGTGGCACCGGACGCCCTCACCTCGATGTGCCGGCTGCTGGCGACGCTGCACAACGAAGTGGGCGAAGTCGCCGTGCCGGGGCTGGTCAGCGCCGGCCCGAGCCAGGTCGACATGACCGAGAAGCAGTTCCGGGACGAGTCCAGCCTGCTCGACGGGGTGTCGCTGATCGGCACCGGCTCGATCACCGAACGGCTCTGGAACAGGCCCGCGATCGCGGTGATCGGGATCGACTGCCCTTCGGTGAAGGACGCCTCCAACACCCTGGTCCCGGTGGTACGCGCCAAGGTCAGCATGCGGCTGGCGCCGGGCCAGGAGCCGGCGGTGGCGATGCGGGCGCTCACCGAGCACCTCACCGCGCACGCGCCGTGGGGCGTCCAGGTCAACGTCACCGAGGGCGAGTTGGCAGCCCCGTACGCCATCGACGCCACCGGCCCGGCGTACGACGCCGCCCGTGAGGCGTTCCGGGAGGGGTGGGACGGCACGCCGCCGGTGGACATCGGAGTGGGCGGCTCGATCCCGTTCATCGCCGCGTTCGCCGACGCGTTCCCGGACGCGTCGATCCTGGTCACCGGAGTGGAGGACCCGGACAGCCGGGCCCACGGCGTCAACGAGAGCCTGCACCTGGGCGAGTTCGCCCGGGTCTGCCTCGCCGAGGCGCTGCTGCTCGCGAAGCTAGGCCGGACCGCGAAGCTGGGCCGGACCGCGAAGTAGGCACGGTGCTTCTCTCCGAGGTGGCGGCGACATCCGCAGCGGTCGCCGCCACCAGCTCCCGGCGTACCAAGACAGAGCTGCTCGCCGGCTGCCTGGCACAGGCGATCCCGGACGAGGTGGTACCCACCGTGGCGTACCTGTCCGGGGAGCTGCGGCAGCGGCAGATCGGCGTGGGCTGGGCCAGCC
>JBOGDG010000383.1:0-4027 GCA_050701655.1 Micromonosporaceae bacterium | reverse complement strand
CCACCACCGGGACCGCCGCGTCGCCCGGCCGCGTGACCTGTTGACCGATCTCGGCGAGCAGCTCGTCCCGCCCGGTCACCGGCCCGTTGACCGGGGGCAGCTGCCGCGGCGAGAGCTGCCCACCGCGCGCCGCGCCCGGCGAATCGCCACGCAGGATCTGCTGCTCGAGCTCCCGCAGCGCACCGCCCGGCTCCACCCCGAGGTCGTCGACCAGCCGGCGGTACGCCTGCCGGTACGCGGCCAGCGCGTCGACCCGCCGACCGGCACCCGCCAGCGCGAGCATCTGCCGCCGGTACAGGTGCTCCCGGTACGGGTGCTCGGCGAGCAGCTCGCCCAGCTCGGCCAGCATCTCGGTGTACTCGCCGAGCGCGAGCTGCGCGTCGAGCCGCAGCTCGGCGGCGGCCAGCCGTTCCTCGCCCAGCGTCTGCCGGGCGTCGGCCGCGATGTCGTCCGGTACGTCGGCCAGCGCCGGCCCGCGCCACAGCGCCAGCCCGCGTTCCAGGGTCGCGATGGTGGCCCGATGGTCGGCGCGCAGATCGCAGCGCCGCGCGTCGGCGACGTACTCCCGGAACTCCGCGACATCGAGCCGGTGCGGGCCGAGCCGCAGCTCGTACCCGGCGGGGCGGGTCAGGATCAGGTGGTCGTCGATGCCGCGGAACCGTGCCCGGATCTTGCTCAGCATGTTGTGCAGCTGCGCCTTGGCGGACACCGGCGGGGTACGCCACAGCGCGTCCACCAGCCGCTCGGTGGTGACCATCCGGTCGGCGTCGAGCAGCAGTGCGGCGAGCACGTACCGTTCCCGGGCGCTGCCGGTCGGCAGACTGCGGCCCTCATGCCGTACCGCCACCGGCCCGAGCACCCCGAACTCCACGCGACATTCATACCTGAACCCGGTCACGCCCGGGCGATACTACGGCAGCGCGAAGCGCACCAACTGCGGCTCGTGGTCGGAGAGCTGGTTGGCGAATTCGCTGTTGACGTGCACCACGTCGTACCCGTAGCTGGTGTTGGCCAGCGAACCGGAGAGCAGGATGTGGTCGAGCACCTGCGAGTTGCCCTGGTAGACGTAGGTGTACCGCTGCGAGTCCGGCAGCGTCGCCGGCAGGTCGGTGAGGCCGGCGTCGACCAGCTTCCGCACCGGGCTCGACCACGGGAAGTCGTTCAGGTCGCCGGCGACCACGATCCGGGCGTTGGCGTCCTTGGCGAGTAGCTGCCCTGCGAATCCGGCGACCGCCTGCGCCTGCTGGTTGCGCTGCGTCTCGCTGCCGAGCTTCGGCGGCTGGTAGCGGCCGCAGAGCGGGTCGTCGCCGCCCTTGGAGTTCCAGTGGTTGGCGATCACGAACAGCGACTTGCCGCCGTACCGGAAGTGCCCGGCGAGCGGCTTGCGGCTGGAGTTGAACGCGGAGTTGGTGGGGTCGATCCGGCCCGGGTTGTGGGTCAGCTTCACCGGGTCGGACGGGTCGCCGGTGGCGACCACCCCGACGGCGGTGGTGGCGCCGCCTGGCGTACCAGAGGCAAAAGAAATTCCGATGTCGGTACGGAACAGGAAGCCGACCCGGATGTTGCCGCCCGGCTCGCCCCCGTCCCGGTCGTCGACCGGGTTGATGTTCTTGTAGGTGTACGTGGGCCCGCCCGCCGCACTGATCGCGTTGATCAGCTTGGTCCAGGTCTGCGACGCGTCGACCACGGTGGTGTTGGCGGCGCCGTCGTTGTCCTGGATCTCCTCGACCGCGATGATCCCCGGCGCGCGCAGGTTGGTGACGATGGTGCGGGCCAGCCCGTCGTACTTGCTCTGCGGGTCGGTCGGGTCGAGGTTCTCCACGTTGAAGGCGGCGACCGAGATCTGGCCGGGGCCCGGCGCGGCGGTGGTCTCCCTGGTCAGCGAGCCGGTGACCCGGGTCAGCGCGCTGGTCAGCTCCAGCTTGAAGTTGCCGAAGGAGTAGTCGAGCACGCCGAGCGCGGCGGCGGAGAAGTGGTCGCCCACGTTCACCCCGTCGGGGGTGGCGCCGCCGAGCACCGCGTCGTCCAGGATGATCCGCTCCGGGTTGCCGTCGGAGGGCCGCAGCACGATCCCGCCGCGGGCGGTGCGTACCCCCGCGCCGCTGCCGTTGTCGGCCAGCACCGGAATCTCACCGAAACGGTCGGACGGACCGACCGCCACCGGGTTGTTCACCCGCAGCCGCATCCCTTCCAGGGACTCGTAGAAGTCGATCCCGTCGGTGGTGGCGTCGAAGCTGCCGGAGGTCTCCACGTCGCCGGTGGCGTCGTTGTCGATCACGGTGCTCGGCGGCACCCGCCCGCCGGAGCCCACGACGGTCGGCGCCGGTACGGCTCGCGTACCGAGCTTGGTGACCGACGGGCTGGTCAGCTCGGTGGTCGACAGGTTGCTGCTGGACGTACCGCCGGGACGGAATTCGGTGACGGTGCCGGAGACCGCGACCTCGTCACCGACCGCCACGGTGGGCGCCGACGAGGTGTAGACGAACACCGCTTCGGAGGTGGCGACGTTCGCGTCCGGGCAGGGGTCCTGGTACCAGAAGCCGTTGGACTTCTTGGCGGTGACGACTCCGCGTACCCCCGAAACCGACTGCCCCTTCTTCGGCGAGACATGTGCGGCGCCCTGGATGTCGCGGATCCGCGGCGCCGGGTAGTCGCAGCCGCCACCGCCGCCGGAGCTGGAGTTCTCCGGGGTCGGGGCCCCCGCCGCGAAGTCGGCCCCGTTGTTGTCGGTGTCGGTGGCGGGGTTCTTGCGGGCCACGCTGGTCGTGTTGGAGGTGCCGGGTGCGGCGGCGGTCTCGTAGTCGTTGGCGCTGCCGTAGCCGACGAAGTCGCGTACCCCCGCTGCTCTGTCGCAGTTGCTGCCGCAGGTGAGCCGGGCGGTGCTGGTGACCAGCGCGACCTTGCCGGAGCTGGCCGACATGTTGGTGCTGCCGGTGGCATCCGGGGTGGGCAGCGCCGCGCCGCTGCCGCTGGTGCCCGCGGCCAGCTTCACCAGGTAGCGCTTGCCGGGCTGCACCGACCCGGACAGCGCGGTGGTGAGCCAGGTGGTGCCGGAGGCGGACGCGTACTGCACCGACCAGCCGGTGACGGTCACCGCGGAGGCGCCCCGGTTGTGCAGCTCGATGTAGTCGTTGGCGTACGGGGCGCCGGAGTTGCCGCCCCCGCCGTACACCTCGTTGATCACCACATCGGGCGAGGCCGCCACCGCGGGCGGCGCCGCGACGAACAGCCCGGCGAGCGTGACACCGACCAGAGCAGCGAGTTTCGGGGGTACGCGCATCGCGGGTCCTCCGGTTCGTGGCGGGGGACCGTGACGTTACTGCCGCCAGCTTTCCAGCGATACACCCAAACCCAGACACGCCGGGCTGATCACCCGAAGGCGCGCGCTCGCCCCCTCCCCGGCGGATCGCCTACATCCGGTGCAGTGCGAAGGTGGCGGCGAGCCGGTCACCGAAGTGGGGGGCACCGAGGGAGTACGACCATTCCAGGAACGCCTGCGCGTCGGCCATCGGATGCTCCGCCCCCAGCCCGTCCAGGTACGCCGCGTGCGCCTGCAGCGAGGCGACCGCGGTGGGCAGCGTCTCGGTCACGTCGACCGCGTGGGTGGGCTGCGGTGAGCCGGCGACCGCGACGTACCGCACCCCGGACCACGGCCTCAGCCCGAGCTCCTCGACCAGCTCGGGGAAGATCCACCGGTTGCCGGCGTCGGCCACCGCGTCCATCGCGGCCCGCCCGACCGCACGGTGGTCGGCGGAGTTCCAGTGGCCGCCGGGCCAGGTGTCGGCGAAGTTGCCGATCAGCACCAGCTCCGGCCGGTGTCGCCGGATCGCCGCGGCGAGGTCCCGGCGCAGCCCGAGCCCGTACTCGATGACGCCGTCGGAGTGGTTCAGAAACTCCACTGTGGCGACTCCGACCAGCTCGGCGCTGTGCCGCTGTTCCGCCTCACGCAGCGGCGCCGCCTGCATCGGCGGCATCCCGTCGATGCCCGCCTCGCCGCGGGTCGCCAGGACGTACGCCACCTCCTTGC
>JBOGDG010000382.1:0-4030 GCA_050701655.1 Micromonosporaceae bacterium | reverse complement strand
CCCGTACCGGGTGAGAGGTGGTTCACGGCGCAACTCTGACCGGTCGCGGCGGTTCTGACACGGGCCGAAGGACCCACATACACCCAGACGGGAGCTCGCTCCCTCCAGAGCCGAAGGTCCTTCACGCCGGGGCCTTCGGATGACTGCGACGCGCTCGGTGGTGAGGTACAAAGAGACGTGATCAGTGTGTACCTGCTCGACGACCACGAGGTGGTACGCCGGGGTCTGCGTGACCTGCTGGAACGCGAGGGCGACATCGAGGTGGTCGGCGAGTCGGGCTCGGCAGAGGAGGCGGTACGCCGGATCCCCGCGGTACGTCCCCAGGTGGCGGTGCTGGACGCCCGGCTCCCGGACGGCAGCGGCATCGACGTGTGCCGCGACATCCGTTCGATGGATCCGTCGATCCGGGCGCTCATCCTCACCTCGTACGAGGACGACGAGGCGCTGTTCGCGGCGATCATGGCCGGCGCCGCCGGGTACGTGCTCAAGCAGGTACGCGGCACCGACCTGGTGGAGGCGGTGCGTACCGTGGCCGCCGGCCGGTCACTGCTGGACCCGACGGTGACCCAGCGGGTGCTCGACCGGCTGCGCCGGGGCCCGGATCAGCCCGCCGAGTTGGCCAGCCTCACCGAGCAGGAGCGCAAGATCCTGGAGCTGATCGCGGAAGGGCTGACCAACCGGCAGATCGCGGAGCGGATGTTCCTGGCGGAGAAGACGGTCAAGAACTACGTGTCGAGCCTGCTGTCGAAGCTGGGGCTGGAGCGGCGTACCCAGGCCGCGGTCCTGGCCACCAAGCTGTTCGGCCGCGACAGCAGCGGCCGCTGACCGGACGCGTCTGGTCCGGCGGCGCCGGGGCCGTCAGGGCCGGGTGAGCGGGATCTGCCAGTGCAGTCTCGTACCGCCGCGGGTGCCGGGGCCGATCTGAAACTCGCCGCCGTGCCGTTCGGCCCGCTTGCGCATGTTGCGCAGCCCGCCGCCGGGCGCCGCGCCGCCCGGGCCGGTGCCGTGGTCGATGACGGTGAGCTCCAGACTGTTGTGGACCACAGTGACGGAGACCGTCGCCTGGTCGGCGTCGGCGTGGCGGGCCACGTTGCTGAGCGCTTCGCGCAGCACCGCCAGCAGGTCCGGGCGTACCGCTTCGGGCACCGCGGAGTCCACCGGACCCGCGATGGTCAGCCGCGGCGTGAACCCCAGCGACGCGTCCGCGTCCGCGACCACCGCCCGCAGCTCCGTACGCAGGTCGTGGCCGGTGGCGCCGCGCAGCTCGAAGATGCTCGCCCGGATGTCGCGGATCGTGCCGTCGATCGCGTCGACGGTGTCGTTGAGCCGGGCGATCACCTCGGGCTTGCCGGTGAGCCGGATCGCGCTCTGCAGCTGCAGGCCGGTGGCGAACAGCCGCTGGATCACCAGATCGTGCAGGTCCCCGGCGATCCGGTCCCGGTCCTCCAGCACCGCGAGCAGGGATCTGTCACGCTGCGCGCGGGAGCGTTCCATCGCCAGCGCGGCCTGCCCCGCGAACGCCTCCACCAGCCCGATCTCGGTCGGGGTGTACGCCGCCACCGAGCCCTGCCGGGTGGCGACCACCAGCACCCCGTACACCGTGTCGGCGGTGGCCAGCGGCACCAGTACGGCAGGGCCGCTCTCCACCGGGATCGGCCACTGGGTCACCTTGCCGAGGTCGTCTACGAGCGCATGCCGCCGCTCCGTGACCGCCGCCTCCAGCAGGTCGTCGGCCAGCGTGACGTACTGGCCGGTGAGCGCGATGGGTCCGTCCCGGGTCACCGCCACATCGATGGTGAGCTGGTCCGGTGCGCTCTCGTCGCGCAGCAGCACGATCGCGAGGTCCGCCGCGGAGGACTCCCGAGCCCGCAGCGCCACCAGCTCCAGGGCCTGAGTCTGGTCCACCTCACCCAGCAGTACGTCGGTGATCTCGGCGGTGACCTCCAGCCAGCGCTGCCGGCGGCGGCCTTCCTCGTACAGCCGGGCGTTCTCGATCGCCACGCCGGCGGCGGCCGCCAGCGCCATGGTGATCTCTTCGTCGTCGTCGGTGAAGTTCGGCGCCCCCAGCGTCTCGGTGAGGTAGAGGTTGCCGAAGACCTGCTCCCGGATCCGCACCGGTACGCCGAGGAAGCTGTGCATCGGCGGGTGGTTCGACGGGAACCCGTACGACTGCGGGTGTTTGGACAGGTCGGGGAGCCGGATCGGGTTCGGCTCCTCGATCAGCAGCCCGAGGATGCCGTGACCCCGGGGGAGGTCGCCGATGCGTCTGCGTTGCTCCGCGGTCAGGCCCTGGGTGTGGAAGCCGACCAACAGGTGCCCATCCGGGCCGATCACGCCGAGCGCCCCGTACTTCGCCCCCACCAGGCTGCACGCCGCGGCGACGATCCGGTCCAGTACGGCGGGCAGGTCCAGGTCGCTACCCATGCTGACCACCGCGGAGAGCAGCCCCCGCAGCCGCTCCCGGCTGGCGGTGACGTCCCGTACCCGGCCCAGGAGTTCTTCGAGCAGCGTGTCGAGATGGACCTCGGCGAGCGGGCGGATGCCGAGGCTGGCCCAGTCGCCGGGGTTGTGAGGGTTGGCGCCGCTGGAACCAGCCTGGGACTCGGGTGATTGGCTGGCCACGCACTGATACTAGAGCGGTGCCGGAGCCTACGGCACCGTACCGACCGCCCTAGGAGATTTCACTGCGCCGTAACACGGGTTGCTTCTACGCTGGCGGAGTGGAAGCCAGACCGGAGCTGACCGACGTCATCCGGCGCCTCTACCGCCGGCTCTACGGCTACCCGGACCCGGCTGAGCACTCGTACCTGGCGCAGCTGCGGCGGGAGGCCACGCTGCTGCGCGTCTCGGCCGAGCAGACCGCCCGGCCGTCGGACGAGCTGGCGGCCAGGGTGGACCGGTTGGCCGGCCGGGTCGAGGAGTACGTGGGGGCGCACCCGCCCAGTCGCTGACGGCGGTCGTCTCGGCCTGGAGATTTCCATGGCCATCCGGGCCTTTGGACCCATTCCGGCATAACGCGCCCATGCGTTTCCCGCACAACTCGCGCAAATACCAGTGCGGGTTATACGTTTCTATGAGTTAAGTCCGACTTACCGTTCTGACCGGTGCGATAAGTGGTTACCAGTAAGTAGATTCAAGGTTTGCCCCTATCGAGTGACATGAAATGCTGTTAACCCGCACAGCGAGTGCGTCTAACTCAATGTGAATGAGAATTAGCGTTGTGTTCATGGCCGCTCGGCGACGACCACGACGCGGAAGGAAGCCTGTGGTCGTGCGGGGCGCGGGTAAGGCCGGTGGTGCCGAGGACTCTCCTTCGCTCCCACCGGCTGAGATCGCAGACCCACTGCTGTGGCGGAGTGCGCAACCGGTGCTGGCTCGGCACCCGGCGACTCCGGCCGGCGAGCCCTGCCCGGGTTGCGGTGAGATCTCGCCCTGCGTGCCCCGATGGCTGGCCGAGCGGGCCATAGCGGTGGCGCGCGACAAGGCGTCGCCCGCGGGGTTGCCGCAGTCTCCCGCCGGCTCCGGCAACCCCGCCTCACCGGTCACCACGCTGACCGACGGCGACGCTGAGGTGATGGCCGCCGTTCCACAGCCGCGTGCCGCGACCCCGCGCCGGCGTCCCAGCCCGCGTCCTCGCACCGTCACCGCCTGACCGCGGTCCAGGTGCTGGCCCGGAGACGCCCCTAGCCGATCGGCGAGTCCGGCTCCGGCAGGCTCGACGGGCTCGGGAACCCCGGCAGCCCCGGCAGATTCGGAAGGCCCGGCAGGTCTGGCAGCTCCGGCAGGTCCGGTAGCCCCGGCACCGGCGGGAAAGTGGGCCGCGGCGGGGTGGTCGGCGTCGGGGGATCCACCGGAGGCGGCGTGGCCGTCGGGGGAGTGGTGGGTGGCCCCGGTGGCGAGCTCGGCGGAGTGGTGGGCGGAGCGGTGGTGGGCGGGCTGTCCGAAGGAGTCGGGGTCGGCTCGGTCGGTGCCTCGCCACCCGGAGGCGCCGCCGGCGGGTTCGCGGGCGGCGGAGCGGCCGGCGGGGCAG
>JBOGDG010000381.1:0-4033 GCA_050701655.1 Micromonosporaceae bacterium | reverse complement strand
CCACCAAACGGCGCGGGCTCACCTGACGGCGGGGGCCCACCGAACGGCGGGGACCCGTACGGCCCGGGCGGGGCCGGCGCGGCGCCGGGCCCGGAAGGCCAGGTACGCCAGCGCTGTGCGCTGAACGCGGCGACCACGAGCGCGGCACCGACGAATCCGACGGCGCCGGAGTAGATCGGGTCCTGGATGGCGAACGACATGCGGCCCCAGAAGCTGCCGCGGCTGGCGCCGCCGAACACGAAGTGCAGTGCCTGGAACATCAGCCTCGGTGACAAGATGTTGATCAACAGTAGGAGCAGGTAGAAGCCACCGGCCACCAGTGGACCCACCGGCGAAGTACGCAGCATCGCGACCAGCCCGATCAGCACCCCCGCCGCGAGCACCAGCAGCAGCCAGGGCGCCGCGTCGAGGCCGGAGAATGTCTGCATCATCGCCAGCCGGGACTGGTAGGAGCCGATGCCGTACAAGACCAGGGCCAGTGGTGCTACGAAGAATCCCGCCAGCCCGCTGAGCACATGTCGCACGTCCCTCTACCTCCCGTGTGGCGTACGTGGCACCGTACCGCCGGCTGGCCACCCAGCCTAGGCGGCTTCCGGCGCGTCGAGGCGACCCGTCAGGCCGGATTCACCTAGGGCCGATAGCCTCACGGTATGGCCGACGACGTATCCCGTGACACATTCGGTGCCGCCCGTGCGCGCAAGGCGGTGATCCCCGCCGCCGGCCTCGCGACCCGATTCCTGCCGGCCAGCAAAGCCGTACCAAAGGAGCTTTTCCCCGTCGTGGACAAGCCGGCGCTGCAGTACATCATCGAGGAGGCGGCCTCCGCCGGGATCGCCGACGTACTGCTGATCACCGGGCGCGGCAAGAGCTCGATGGTCGACCACTTCGACCGCCGGCTCGACCTGGAGATGCAGCTGGAGGCGAAGGGCAACACCGACCGGCTGGAAGCGGTACGCCGTCCCACCGAGCTGGCCGCGATCCACAGCTCCCGGCAGGCCGAGGCGCTCGGGCTGGGCCACGCCGTGCTCTGCGCGGAGGACCACGTCGGCAACTCCCCGTTCGCGGTGATGCTCGGCGACGACCTGATCGACGAGCGGGACGAGATCCTGCCCCGGATGCTCGACCTGCAGGCCAACAGTGGCGGCATCGTGCTGCTGCTGCTGGAGGTGCCGTGGGAAGAGGTCCACAAGTACGGCGTCGCCTCGGTGGAGAAAACCGACGAGCCTGATGTGGTACGGGTGACCGGGCTGGTCGAGAAGCCGGCGCGCGAGGAAGCCCCCAGCAACCTGATCGTGGTCGGCCGGTACGTCCTCCCGGCGGCGATCTTCGACGTGATCCGGGACGCCAAGCCCGGGCTCGGCGGCGAGATCCAGCTGACCGACGCGATGGCGCAGATGATGGCCGACGGCACCCCGGTACACGGGGTCGTGTTCCGGGGCCGGCGCTACGACACCGGCCAGCCGGAGGGGTACCTGAAGGCGGTGGTGCAGCTCGCCTGCGCCCGGGAAGACATCGGCCCCGCGATGCGGGAGTGGCTGATCGAGTACGTGGACACGGAGTTAAGGGGATGAGGGCCCCACGCGAGCGCGCGCGCCGGCCACGCTTCGGCGGGGACCCGGCATGACCGCGTCGGTGGTGGTACGGCCGCTGGCGGACTACCTGACCAGTGTGCTGGCGAAGATCCGGCCGTTGCCGCCGCTGGACCTCGACCTCACCCAGGCGTACGGCAACGTGCTCGCCGAGGACGTGCCGACCCCCGGCCCGCTGCCCGCGTTCGACTACGCCGCGATCGACGGTTACGCGGTACGCGCGGAGGACGTACAGGGGGCGCGGGCGGACCGCCCGGTACGGCTCAACGTGGTGGGCGACATCGGCGTCACCAGCTGGCGTCCGGTGCGGGTGCTGCCCGGCAGCTGCTTCTCCGTCGCCGCGGGCGCCCCGTTGCCGGCCGGCGCCGAGCTGGTGGTGCCGCCGACGTACACGGATCAGGGGATGGCGGCGGTGGAGATCCACCAGGCGCCGAAACGCGGGTACGCGGTGCGCCGTACCGGCGACGAGATGAAGGCCGGTTCGACGGTGGCGAGCGCTGGCACGTACGTCACCCCGGCGATGGTGGCGCTGCTGGCCGCGGCCGGCGTGGGCCATGTGGTGGTACGCCCACAGCCCCGGGTGGTCGTGGTGGCGACCGGCGACGAGCTGGTCGACACCGGCCGGTCCAGCCAGCCGGGTCAGGTGGTCGACGCCAACTCGCACGCGCTGGCGGCCTCGGCGGCGGAGGTGGGCGCGCTGGCGTACCGGATAGGGATCTGTGACGACGACCCCGAAGCGCTGCGCGCGATGCTCGACGACCAGATCCTGCGCTCGGACCTGATCCTCACCACCGGCGGCACCGGCATCGGCCCCGGCGACATGGCGCGCCGGATCCTGGGGCGGGACGGCACCGTGGAGTTCACGGATGTGTCGGTGTACCCGTGCTCGGCGCTGGGGTTCGGCCACGTCGGCGCCGAGGAGGTGCCGATCGTGTGCCTGCCGGGTGATCCGGGGGCCGCGCTGATCGGGTTCGAGGTGCTGGCCCGGCCGCTGATCCAGCGGCTCGCCGGCTCCGACCCGGTGTTCCGGCCCAGTGTGAAGGCGCATCTGCTGGAGACGGTCTCTTCGCCGACCGGGCTGCGCGAGTTCCGGCCGGCGCACGTGGCGGAGCGGCGCGGCGGCGGCTACACGGTGCAGCCGCTGTCGGGTGGCCCGTACACCCTGTCGGGGTTGGCGGAGGCGAACGGCCTGCTGGTGCTCGGGGAGAAGGTGACGTCGGCCGCCGCCGGCTCCACGGTCGACGTACTGCTGATCGACCGCCGGCGCTAGGCTCCAGCGCGTGACCGAACATCCGGGCTGGCCGGCGATCCTCACCGACGGTCCGGTGATGCTGCGCCCGTACCACCGCGGCGACGCCGTGGAGTGGAGCGAGATCCGCCGCGTCAACCGGCAGTGGCTGGAGCCGTGGGAGCCGAACCCGCCGCAGCCCTGGGACGCGGCCAACTCGCCGGCGGTGTTCCGCCAGCTGTTGCGGGACATGAAGCGCACCGGCCGCGCCGGCACCGCGATGCCCTGGGCGATCTGTTACCAGGAGCGGCTGGCTGGTTCACTCACGCTCGGCAACATCGTGCGGCGGGCATTCTGTTCTGGGTACGCCGGTTACTGGGTCGACGGCAGGGTGGCCGGTCGCGGGGTGATGCCGACCGCGCTGGCGCTCGCCGTGGACCACGCGTTCACCCAGGGCGGGCTGCACCGCATCGAGGTGAACATCCGTCCCGAGAACACCGCCAGCCGGCGGGTGGTGGAGAAGCTCGGCTTCCGCGAGGAGTCGTACCACCGGCGGTACCTGCACATCGGCGGCGACTGGCGCGACCACGTCGGATACGCGCTGACCACCGAGGATCTGGTTGCCGACGGCTCCCTGCTGGCGCGCTGGCACCGTACCCGTACCAGGTGAGGC
The DNA here is from genome assembly GCA_050701655.1 of Micromonosporaceae bacterium. Lineage (GTDB taxonomy): Bacteria > Actinomycetota > Actinomycetes > Mycobacteriales > Micromonosporaceae > WHSM01. Next base: position 543 of record JBOGDG010000381.1, on the reverse strand, counting down.
GCGGGTCTGTGCTGCGGTGTGGCGTCCGGGCACACTGGACGATCGCCCGTAACCTCGGGTAACGGGTGTAAAGACAGGCGGGAGGGGATGGGGTGCCCACCTCGGTACTCCTCGCCGTTCTCGCCGCAGCCGGTCTGTTGGCGCTGGCCCCCGCTCTGGTACGGCGCTACGACGCGACCGAACGGCTGGTGGCGGAGCGGGCTTCGACAACGGCACGGGTGCTGGTGCGCCGCCGCCGTCGCCGTACCGTGCCCGGACCCATGCCCGTGAACCCGCCACTAGCTGTGGTGCTCGCCGCTGCCGCTGGTGCGTCTGCTGCTTCTGGTGCCGCTGGTGTGGGGGATGCTGCTGGTCGTGGTGGCGCTGGTGCGGCTGGCGTCGTTGGCGTCGGTAGGGCCGCTGGCGGCGCCGGTGCGGCTGGCTCGGACGTGGCGGCTGAGACGCCAGAGCCGACATCCGGTGGTACGCAGCCCGCGCCGCGCCCGGCAGTGCCGCGCCCGCGCGACCCCGTGGACCGGCGCCGCTGGTGGCGCCGGCGTCGCC
>JBOGDG010000380.1:0-4037 GCA_050701655.1 Micromonosporaceae bacterium | reverse complement strand
GGCGGGCACCGTGGGTGTGCCGGTGCAGCTCGCCGAGCCCGCCACGGCGGCGGTGCTGCGCCCCGGAGACCGGGTCGACGTGGTCGCCAGGACGAGTCGACCGGAGCCTTCCGCCAGCGCTCCCACCAGCGAAAACCCGCCCGCGGACAACGCTGGCGACGTGGTGCTGGCGCGCGGCGTACTCGTGCTGTCTATCAACGCACACTCGGATAGATCACCCGATCAGGGGGTTGTCTATCTCGCCATGAAAAAAGATCAGGCGCAACGTGTGGCGAGGACTGCCCCGGATGTAGCGATTGGGGTTACAGTGCGGGCTCGTTGAGGAAGCACCCCGGCTTCCGTACGACTGAAGAGGATCGTTTCATGCTCAAGGGCTTCAGAGACTTCATCATGCGGGGCAACGTCGTCGACATGGCGGTCGGCATCGTGATCGGTGTCGCGTTCGGCACCCTGGTCAGTGACTTCACCAAGGCGTTCATCGACCCGCTGATCAAGCTGGTGGCGGGTGGCGGCGTGGACGCCGGCAAGTGGGTGATCAAGGAGGGCGTGGTCGTCGACTACTCGTTGTTCATCAACTCCGTGATCACCTTCGTCGTCACCGCTGCGGTCATCTACTTCCTCGTCGTGGTGCCGATGAACAAGTTCCGCGACCGGTTCATGAAGTCGGAGGAGGCTGCCGCGGCGACGGAGATCGACGTACTCACCGAGATCCGGGACGAACTGCGGGTGCGCCGGTAATATCGGGCATGGCGTACCGTCCGTTCTCCGGGCGGCGACGCGGAAGCCAAATGAGGGAGGCACCCAGCTCGGGCGGGTGCCTCCCTCATTTCTGCTCATCGGGTGTCTCGCGGGCTGCGGTGTCGCGCCGGTGCGGTCACTGCTCCCAGTGCGGCGGGCGGTCCTCCAGCAGCCGGTGGTCGTTCAGCTGCCGCGACTCTCCCCACGCCTGCGGAGTGTCGTCGGTGGTCTGATCCGGGATGATCGGCGGCTCGTCGTCGAACCGCACCTCACGGTCGTCGTCGCGTGACTCCACAGCGCTCCCCTGCTCGTACGTCAGTCGAGGTCGCCCTGCTCGATGCGGGCCAGCCGCCGGGTACGCACCAGCTGGTCGCTCGGCAGCGCGATGCCCTGCGGGCTCGGGTCCAGCGCCGCCAGGATGCCGACCAGGTCGCGCTGCGAGACCACGCCGACCACCTTCTCGGCGTCGACCACCGGCAGGTGCCGGATCCAGTTCGCCGCCATCAGCCGCGCCGTCTCGTGCAGCGACGTACCGGAGTCGACGGTACGTACGTCGGAGGTCATCACCTCGCGGGCCGGCATGCTGTCCACGTCGGCGCCCCGAGCGACCGCGCGCAGCAGATCGCGTTCGGTGAGGATGCCGACCAGCCGGTCGCCATCCATGATCAGTAACGACCCGGTCTGCTGCTGCCACATCCGAGCGGCGGCGGCGCGCAGCGTCTCGTCCGGGGTGTCGACGACACTGGCTTCAGTCATCACGTCAGCGACGATCATGTCGGCTCCTCACGGCCGAAGAACACTCTCGCCTGAGCCTAGCCGCCGAGGCCCCGACCTGGCGGGCCGAGCCGCCGAGATGGCCAGCCGAAGGTGGCCGCGCCGGGGCGCGGGCCGGTTGGCTGCGCCGGACGCGCGGGCTCCCGCCCGGGGCCCGGTCTGGCGAGGATGTCGCACCGTTACGGCACCATGGCACGGGTGAGCGAGAATCCACTGGTCAGGCTGCGCGCGATCTGCCTCACGCTCCCCGAGGCCACCGAGCGGGTCAGCCACGGTGAGCCGACCTGGTTCGTACGCGGCAAGAAGACCTTCGTGACGTACGCCGATCACCATCATGACGACCGGCTGGGTTTCTGGTGCGCCGCCCCACCCGGCGCCCAGGAGGCGTACGTGTCGTCCGACCCCGAGCGGTTCTTCCGCCCGCCGTACGTCGGCCACCGCGGCTGGCTCGGCGTCTACCTCGACGTGGCGGTGGACTGGGCCGAGATCGCCGAGATCGTGTCGGACGCCTACCGGATGGTCGCCCCGAAGACGCTGGTAGCACGGCTGGAGGCTCGCCCCACTCAAGATCTGTAGCGTTGGGCGCCCAGGCACGGAGATCGAGCGAAATGACGTGCCGGCACGCCCGATGCCTCGGATCTTTGGTCGCCGCGCGGGTCGGTCGACCTGAGTGGGAGAATCGCAGCGCGTAGCCGGGCCGTGGAGGAAAGTCAGGTTGATGGCCGCCCAGGAGAGCACGTCGCTCGACGATCACCGCTGGATGAAGCTGGCGATCGAGCTCTCCCGGCGATGCCCACCCGTGGAGACGGCGTACTCGGTCGGTGCCGTGATTGTGGACGCCGATGGGCAGGAGATCGCCCGGGGGTATTCGCGCGAGACCGACCCCAAGGTGCACGCCGAGGAGGCGGCGCTCGAGAAGGTCGATCCCGGCGATCCGCGGCTGGCGAGCGCGACGCTCTACTCGACACTCGAGCCGTGCTCGCAGCGGGCATCCCGGCCGCGGTCCTGCGCGCAGCTGATCCTCGACGCGGGGATCCCACGGGTCGTCATCGCCTGGCGGGAGCCGAGCCTGTTCGTCGCCGACTGTGAGGGCGTCGAGCTGCTGTCCGCGGCCGGCGTCACAGTCACCGAGCTGGCGGAGCTGGCCGACGCGGCGCGCGCGGTGAACGTACACCTCGGGATTGAAGGTTAGGTCCCGGACCAGGCAGCGCCGGGACGCCAGGCAGGGCCGGGACGCCAGGCAGGGCCGGGACGCCAGGCAGGGCCGGGGGCCGCTGGGTTACTCCTCGGCGGGGACCGCGACCACCGGGCACTTGGCGCGAGAGACGCAGTAGTGGCTCACCGAGCCGTGCACCAGCCGGTACAGCGGGTGGTGCTCGCGGCTGCCCACCACCAGCAGCTCCGCTCCGGCGGCGGCGTCGAGCAGCACCGGACCGGCCGGCCCGATCCGCGCCTGCACCTCGACCCGTACGGTCTCGGCCTCCGGCTCGGTGATCAGCGCCGCGTCACGCCACACCTCGGCGGCCTGCTGCGCCTGCTCCAGGCTGGGTGCGCTGGTCAGCGGCACCACGTTCACGTCGGCGACTACCGGCTCGCTGTACGCGTACACCGCGCGCACCCAGCCACCGGACAGCCGCGCCTGGCGTACCGCCCAGCGCAGCGCCGCCGCGGCACCCGGGTCGTCATCCAACCCGACGACGATCATCGGTGCGGTCTCACCCATCGCCAACCATCCGTCGCATCCCTCGGTTGCTGTCATTGTCTCGCGTGCGAGGCTTAATCACATGCCCAAACCGCTCGATGTCGCACTCGCACAGGTACGTGGTCTGCTGCTGGACCGGGACCGCCTGGTGCGCGCCGTGGCGGCCGGACACCGGCGGGCTGCCCGGCCGGCCTGGCAGCGCGCCGAGCTGCGTCCCGTCGCCGTCAAGGCCGGCGAACGACTCCAGATCAGCCTGTACGACGGCCAGCGCCCGCACACCCGCAACTTCACCTGGGACGACGCGGTACGGGAGGTCGACGCACTGCTCGGCGAGCCGTACGGCAACTGGCATCTGCAGACCACGGAGCAGACCGTACAGGTCCGAGTGACCAAGCGTGGCGAGGCGCAGGTGCACCGCGAGGCACGGGCCGTGAGCCGGGAAGTCGAGCACGACCGGGCCAAGCGGCATCTGCTCGACCCGGGAGACCCGCTGTTCCAGGTGCTCGGCGCCAACGCCGCGAAACGCCGGCAGGTCGACGCGTTCCTGCGGTACCTCGACCTGGCGGTCCCAGCCGAGCCGCCGGGCCCCGAGCCGCCCGGCCCCAACGTGGCAGCCGAGCCGGGCGGCGCCGGGCCGCTGCGGATCGCCGACCTGGGGTGCGGGAACGCGTACCTGACGTTCGCGGCGTACCGGTATCTGACCGCCGTACGCGGGCTGGAGGTCTCGGTCACCGGCATCGAACTCCGCGCTGACCAGCGGGAACGCAACACCGCGCTGGCCGCCGAGCTGGGCTGCGCCGCGCAGGTGCGGTTCGTCGAGAGC
>JBOGDG010000379.1:0-4040 GCA_050701655.1 Micromonosporaceae bacterium | reverse complement strand
TCCCCGCGGCGTGCTGCGGGCTGGTCGGGCTGAAGCCGAGCCGGGGCCGCCTGGTGGACGGCGAACAGGCCCGTACGATGCCGATCAACTTGATCGGGGAGGGCGTCGTGACCCGGTCGGTACGCGACTCCGCCGCCTTCTTCTACGCCGCGGAACGCTACTGGCGTAACCCCAGACTGCCGGCGCTGCCGGTCGGCGCGGGCTTCGTACGGGACTTCACCCTCTACTGGGGACTGCTGTCGTACTCGGTGAGCCGGTTCGGCCGGCGGATGCTGGGCCCGGGATTCGACCCGGCGAAGCTGGACGGCTTCAGCCGGGGCCTGCGGGAGCTGTTCGGCCGGCGCCGGCTGAGCGTCCCGAGCACCCTGTACCGGCTGTCGCGGGTGCGCCGCAGCTACGCCGCCTCGTTCGCCCGGCACGACCTGGTGCTCTCGCCGGTGCTGGCGCACGTCACCCCGAAGCTGGGCTACCTGAGCCCCACGGTGCCGTTCGACGAGCTGCTGGAACGGCTGATCGGGTACGTCGCGTTCACCCCGCTCAACAATGTCTCCGGTGGCCCGGCGATCTCGCTCCCGGTGGGCGCCGCGGACAACGGGCTGCCGATCGGGGTGCAGTTCTCGGCGCGGCACGGCGACGAGCGCACCCTGCTGGAGATCGGGTACGAACTCGAGCAGGCGCTGCCCTGGCGCCGCATCCAGGACCGCGCTCCGGCACCCCGCTGAGCCCCCGATCGGGCGCACCGGGTCTTGCCGGCGGGAAACGCCGCGTGCTACCAAGATCTGCCGCGGCGGCGCGGCGAGCACGGTGGGCCTGGGGAGAAACGGTAGTGGCGGACAGACGTACCTTGAGCCGGCGAGCCTTGATCGGCGGCGCGATCGGCGTGGCCGGAGCGGGGCTCACCGCCGGCGCCAGCCTGACCGCGCGCGCCGCGACCCGGTCCGGCCCGCCGGGCAGCGCCGACGTTGTGACCCACCTGTACGAGGCGGTACGCGGCGAGGTTGACCTCGGCGGCCCGACCGTCACCACCTGGACGTACGGTGGCCGGCTGCCCGGCAGGGAGCTGCGGGTGCGGGCTGGTGAGACGGTGCAGGTACGGGTGAAGAACCAGCTGCCCGAGATGACCGCCACCCACTGGCACGGGCTGCGGATCGACAACGCGATGGACGGGGTGCCCGGCGTGACCCAGCCGCCGATCGCGCCCGGCGGCGAGTTCACGTACCGCCTGACACCGCCGGACCCCGGCACGTACTGGCTGCACGCGCACCACCACCTGCAGCTGGACCGCGGGCTGTACGCGCCGCTGATCGTCGAGGACCCCCAAGAGCCGGGCGGGTACGACGACGAGTGGGTGATCGTGCTGGACGACTGGGTGGACGGCACCGGCCGTACCCCGCACGACGTCTACCACCACCTCAAACACGGCGGACACCACGCCGGCGAGTACGACGACCCGTGCCTGGGCTACCTGGGCCGCCATGTCGGCGACGTCCACGACTACCCGCACTACCTGATCAACGGCCGGGTGCCGCAGGCCCCTGCGGTGTTCTGGGCGAAGCCGCGTCAGCGGGTGCGGCTGCGGATCACCAACGCCGCCGCCGACACGTTCTTCCGGGTCGCGCTCGGCGGTCATACGCTGCGGGTCACCCACACCGACGGCTTCCCGGTACGGCCGGAGCCGGCCCAGAGCCTGCTGCTGGCGATGGGGGAGCGGTTCGACGCCATCGTGGAGCTGGACACCGGGGTGTTCCCGCTGGTGGCGAAGGCCGAGGGCAAGCACGGCGGCGGGCTGGCGCTGGTACGCACCGGAGGCGGCCAGGCTCCGACGGCGGGCGTACACCCCGCCGAGCTGGACACCTGCCCCCGCGTCGCGACGGACTTCGTCGCCACCGACGACGTGCTGCTGGACGGTCCGACCGCCCGCAGCCACGCCGCCGTACTGACCGGCGACATGATGAGCTACACCTGGAAGATCAACGATCAGGTGTTCGGCGAGCACGTACCGCTGCCCGTCGCCGAGGCGAAGGGGTACGGCTCCGGTTCGAGAACCGCACGATGATGCCGCACCCGATGCACCTGCACGGTCACACGTTTCAGGTGGTGCACGGTGACGGCAGTTTCGGGCCGCGCAAGGACACCGCGATCGTCCCCGCGATGCGCAGCCTGGACACCTACTTCGTGGCCGACAACCCGGGCGAGTGGGTCACCCACTGCCACAACGAGTACCACATGACCGCCGGGATGATGACCACGGTCGCCTACCAGCGCTGAGCCGGCCGTACGATCCGCACCGCCACCAGCCACCGCTCCAGCGGGAGTGAGCGACCTCGCCGGGCGGCTCCGGCGGCGTCCCGCAGCACCGCGTCGGGGGTGGTGGCGAGCACCGCGACCTCGGGCCGGCTGGCGAAGGCGGCGAGGTCGGCGGCGTCGAAGTGGGCCGGATCGCCTCCGGTCAGCTCGCACCAGAGCCGGAACAGCTGCTGGGTACGGGTGGGGGACGTCGCGACGGCGGGCCGCGTCGCCGCACTGACGCTGGGGGGCATCACGACACCTCCGGTAGTCGACACCACCCAATGTCGCCGGTACGCCGAACCAGCCGTCGACGCACAGGTGGCCGTACGGCAAAGACTGGCGGACATGGCGCCGCCCGGCCACGCCGTGATGGCATGACCGGGCGGGCCCGGGGGGCCGGGGCTCAGTGCGGGCTGGCCTGCTCCGCGCCGGCGCCGGTGAGTGAGCGCACCTCCAGCTCGTCGTACTTGCGCACCGCGTCACCATCGCGGAACAGCACCGTGCCGAGGTAACCGAAGAGGAAGCCGATCGGGATCGAGATGATGCCGGGGTTGTTCAGTGGGAACCAGGAGAAGTCCATGTTCGGCAGCAGCGACTTCTCGGTGCCGCTGACCACGGGGGAGAAGAACACCAGCCCCACCGCGGAGATCAGACCGCCGTAGATACTCCAGGTCGCGCCGTGCGTGTTGAACCGGCGCCAGAACAGGTTGTAGAGCAGCGCCGGCAGGTTCGCCGAGGCGGCCACCGCGAACGCCAACGCCACCAGGAAGGCGATGTTGAGTCGCTGTGCGTAGATCGACAGTACGATCGCCACCGCGCCGATGCCGATCGCGGCGATCCGGGCCACGTTCACCTCGGCACGTTCGCTGACGTTGCCCCGCTTGATCACGTTGGCGTACACGTCGTGGGCGAACGAGGAGGCCGAGGTCAGGGTGAGGCCGGCGACCACCGCGAGGATGGTGGCGAACGCGACCGCCGCGATCAACGCCAGCAGGACCGAGCCGCCCAGCGAACCTTCGCCACCGCCGACCGCTTCCGCCAGCAGCGGAGAGGCCAGGTTGCCGCCGGACTTGGCGATCTCGGAGTCCTCGGCGGTGGACATCAGCGCCGCCGCACCGAACCCGAGCGCGATCGTCATCAGGTAGAAGCTGCCGATCAGGCCGATCGCCCACAGCACGGACTTGCGGGCGGCCTTGGCTGTGGGGACGGTGTAGAACCGGATCAGGATGTGCGGCAGCCCGGCGGTGCCGAGCACCAGCGCCAGCGCCAGCGACACGAAGTCGATCTGCCCCAGCAGGCCGTTCGCGCCGTACAGCAGTCCCGGCTCGAGGAACGCGCCGCCCTTGCCGGAGGTCTCGGCGGCGGCGCCGAGCAGGCTGGAGACGTTGAAGTTGAACTTCATCAGCACCAGGAAGGTCACCAGCACGGTGCCGGTCATCAGCAGCACCGCCTTGACGATCTGCACCCAGGTGGTGCCGCGCATCCCGCCGATCGTGACGTAGATGATCATCAGGAAGCCGACCAGGATGATCACGCCGTTCTTCACCGCGGGGCTGTCGGCGCCGAGCAGGAAGCCGACCAGCGTACCGGCGCCGACCATCTGGGCCAGCAGGTAGAAGATCGAGACCACCACGGTGGAGCTGGCGGCGGCGGTGCGTACCGGCCGCTGACTCATCCGGTACGCCAGCTGGTCGGCCATCGTGAACCGGCCCGAGTTCCGCAGCAGCTCCGCGACCAGCAGCAACGCCACC
>JBOGDG010000378.1:0-4045 GCA_050701655.1 Micromonosporaceae bacterium | reverse complement strand
GCCTCGGGGTGTCCCGGAGCCTGTCGTGGCGCGATCTGTGGCGGCGCCGCCCGGGGAGCCCGCGAGGAGTTGACCGGCTGCGACCACCGCTCCGGCTCGCGGGCCAACCCGACGCGCCGGTGACCACCGGAACGGCCGCCCAGCAGCCGCACCACATTCCCGTGCTCCGGCACCTCGTCCGGCTCCTCGGCCGATACGCCCTGCGCCGATCCGTGCTGCGCCGCGCTGCCGGGTGCGGCCACGCTACCCGGTGCGGATCGGGCCGGAGCTGGCCCGCCGGGCTCGGCTTCCTCGCCGCCGGGCTGTCCCACCTCGACCCGCCGCCAGAAGTGCTCGGAGAGCTGGCCACGACCCGCCGACGGGTGCTCCGACGGCACGGCATCCGGCCGCGCCGCACCGGCCCACAGCTGCGTGGGCGGCCAGACCGCGGCGGGCGAACCGTCCGGCTCGGCCGGCAACCATTGCGACCTCGCGTCTGGCGCTGGCGGCTCGTACACGTTGCGCTCCTTAGGACTGAACAGTCCGTGGCACGTACCGGTGCGTTGCTCGCAGTGAGCGCACAAAGGCTCATCCGACAACGGGAGGCTACCGTGGCGTGCACTTCGTACGCGAGCGAGTGCAGCGCGCAAACCCGGAGCCGAGCGATCGTATCTACGTACGCTGACCGGATAGGCTCGCTTACCAAATGCACATTGCACAGCCAGCACGACACAAGGAGGTGGTCATGACCGGCAGTACGCAGACCGACGGTCGACCGGTCAGGCTGCCCAGGTCCGCGCGTCGCAAACAGCTCCTCGCCGCCGCACAGCAGGTGTTCGTGGCCCGGGGTTACCACGCGACCGCGATGGACGAGATCGCCGAGCAGGCCGGGGTCAGCAAGCCCGTGCTCTACCAGCACTTCCCCGGCAAGCTGGAGCTCTACCTGGCGCTGCTGGACACCCACGTCGATGCCCTGATCGGCCGGATCCGGGACGCGATGGCCTCCACCACCGACAACAAGGTGCGGGTGCACGCCACGATACGGGCGTACTTCGAGTTCGTCGGTGACGGCGGTGGTGCCTTCCGGCTGGTCTTCGAGTCCGACCTGCGCAACGACGCCGCGGTACGGGAGCGGATCGAGCGGGTGGAGCGGGCCTGCATCGACGCGGTCACCGAGACGATCATGAAGGACACCGGGGTGAGCCGGGAGCGCGCCGCGCTGCTCGCCGTCGGGCTCACCGGCGCCGCCGAGGTCACCTCGCGATACTGGCTGACCGCCGGCAGCACGGTGCCGGTCGACGAGGCGGTGGAGCTGATGACCGCCCTGGCGTGGCGGGGAATCTCCAGCTTCCCGCTGCAGAGTGAGTCCGGCGACTAACCTTCGACCAGAGCCGCTGGCGGCTAATCAGACCGGACCCCAACGGCCGGGCCCGTTTTCATGAAGGAGAAATTGTGGAGGTCAAGATCGGGGTGCAGTTCGCGCCCCGCGAGTTGACGCTGGAGAGCAACCTCAGCCCCGCCGAGGTGGAGAAGACGGTCACCAAGGCGCTCGCCAGCGACGACGGCATACTGAGCCTGGTCGACGAGAAGGGCCGCCGGGTGCTGGTGCCAGTCGGCAAGCTCGCGTACGTGGAGATCGCCGAGCAGTCCACCAGGTCGGTGGGCTTCACCGCGGGCTGAAGCCCACGGCGGGCTGAGCCCGCGAGCCGCCGGCCGGCGTTCAGTTGTTGAGGCCGGCGGCGGTCATCCGAGTGGTGTGGGCGCTGGTGATCCGCTTGATCAGCGCACCCACCCCGGCCAGGTCACCCGAGCCCTCCACCACCAACAGCGTCAGCGCGTCCTGCTCGGCGGCGACCCGCTGCGCCTGGGTGAGCGCCTCGCCCACCAGCCGGCGCGCCCACAGTGCGAGCCGGTTGGCCACCTTCGGGTCGGCCGCGATGGCGGCCCGGATCTCGGCCACCGCGAAGTCGGCGTACCGGGTGTCGTGCAGCACGTCGAGCACCAGCTCGCGGTCGGGTGAGGCGAGGAAGCCGGCCACCTCGCGGTAGAAGTCGTCGGCGATGCTCTCCCCCACGTACGCCTTGACCAGCCCCTCCAGCCAGTCCCGGGGTTGGGTCTGCCGGTGGTACGCCTCGAACGCGGCCACGTACGGCTGCATCGTCTGCTCGGGGTCGGCGCCGAGCTCGCGCAGCCGGGAGGCGAGCCGCCCGTAGTGGCCGATCTCGGCGGCCGCCATCTCGCACAGCACGGCGCGCCGGCCCAGATCCGGCGCCAGCCGGGCGTCGGCGGACATCGTGTCGAACGCCACCAGGTGCCCGTACGCCAGCACCCCCAGCAGCTCGACCACCGCGGCGGTGGGCGGCGGCGGATGCGCGGCGTCGTCGGTGGGCTGGGGGGTCGGTTCGGTGTTGCTGGCATCGGCTTCGGACACGATGGCAGGCTACCGCCCGGCGGTGCCGCCGCGCTCGGTCCCCGCCGGCCGCGTACCATAGGTGTTGATGCGGGTGGATCCACCCCCGCAAACCGCCGCGGTTGAGGCGGTGAGGCGCCCGCGACGCCCATTGTTCGTCGCGTGCGGCGTACACCGCGGGCTAGCAGCGTACACACCAGTGTTGCGCCCGACCGCACAGCCTAGGAGTAACGACATCACAGCGCACGACAGCACACCCGCCGGCCAGGCCGGCGCCGACGTACCGGGCGAATCCGCCGCCGCGCTCGACCACGCCACCGTGGGAGCGCCTGAGGTTGAGCCCGTCGAGGAGCTCGCTGCCCGCGCCCCGGTCCGCCCCGACAGCCCGACCTTCCGAGAGCTGGGGGCACGCGAAGAGACCGTCGCCGCCCTGGAGGAGGTCGGCATCACCCGGGCGTTCGCGATCCAGGAGTACGCGATCCCGGCCGCGATGCGCGGCAGTGACCTGATCGGCCAGGCCCCCACCGGCACCGGCAAGACGCTCGGCTTCGGGGTGCCGATGCTGGAGCATCTGGACGGCCCCGACGAGGGCGCCGACGGCGTACCGCAGGCGCTGGTCGTGGTCCCCACCCGTGAGCTCTGCCTGCAGGTCGCGCGCGACCTGCAGCAGGCCGGCAAGCTGCGCGGCATCCGGGTGCTCGCCGTGTACGGCGGCGTCGCGTACGAGCCGCAGACCAACAAGCTCCGCTCCGGCGTCGACCTCGTGGTCGGTACGCCGGGCCGGCTGCTCGACCTCGCCAAAAGCAAGCAGCTGCGGCTGGACCAGGTGCAGGTGCTGGTGCTCGACGAGGCCGACCGGATGCTCGACCTGGGGTTCGCCGAGGACGTCGAGAAGATCCTCAGCATGCTGCCGGAGCGGCGTCAGACGATGCTGTTCTCGGCCACCATGCCGGACCCGATCGTGCGGATCGCGCGCCGGTTCCTGCACCACCCGCTGACCATCCACGCCAACCACGCGATCGACGTCGGCCCGTCGCCGGACACCGAGCAGTTCGTCTACCGCACCCACCCGCTGAACAAGATCGAGATGGTGGCGCGGATCCTGCAGGCGAAGGACCGTACCCTCACCATGGTCTTCTGCCGCACCAAGCGGGCCGCCCAGAAGGTCGCCGACGATCTGGACTTCCGTGGCTTCGCCGCCGCGCCGGTGCACGGCGACCTGGGGCAGGCGGCACGGGAACGCGCGCTTCGGGCGTTCCGTACCGGCAAGGTGGACATCCTGGTGGCGACCGACGTCGCGGCCCGCGGGCTGGACGTCACCGGGGTCAGCCACGTGATCAACTACGACTGCCCGGACGACGCGGAGACGTACGTGCACCGGATCGGCCGTACCGGCCGCGCGGGTGCCACCGGGGTCGCGGTGACCTTCGTGGACTGGGAAGACCTGCCCCGCTGGAAGCTGATCCACAAGGCGCTGGGCGTGGGCGAGGCGGAGCCGGTGGAGACGTACCACACCTCGGCTCATCTCTTCACCGACCTGCACATCCCGGAGGGTTCCACCGGCACCCTGCCGAGCGCGCAGCGCACCCGGGCCGGGCTGGAGGCCGAGGCCACCGAGGACATCGAGCTGAAGAAGCGGCCGCGCCGCGAGCAGGG
>JBOGDG010000377.1:0-4050 GCA_050701655.1 Micromonosporaceae bacterium | reverse complement strand
GGTGTTCGTCGCCGGCGACGCCCACCGCGGCGCCTCGCTGATCGTGTGGGCGATCGCGGAGGGACGCGCCGCCGCCGCGGCGATCCACACCTATCTGGGGGAGTCCGGCGCGCTGCCGGCACCGGTCGCGCCGGCGGACCAGCCACTCGCCGTACCGCGTTAGACATCTCGGTTCGGTGTCCACGTAGCGAACATCCGGCACTGCAGCGGTGGCGGCTGTGGCGTGCCGTACTAGCCTCGGGTACGTGAATCGTCGCGCGAAGATCGTATGCACCCTGGGCCCCGCCACCGCCACCCCGGATCGGGTACGTGGTCTGGTGGAGGCGGGCATGGACGTGGCCCGGCTCAACTTCAGCCACGGTACGCACGACGACCACCGCCGGATGTACGAGATGGTGCGCGACGCCGCCGACTCGCTCGGGCGGGCGGTGGGCATCCTCGCCGATCTGCAGGGTCCCAAGATCCGGCTCGGCAGGTTCGCCGACGGGCAGGTGCAGTGGCGTACCGGTGATCACGTGGTGCTCAGCAGCGAGCCGGTCGAGGGCACCGCGGAGCGGGTGTCGGTGACGTACCGTCCGCTGCCGGACGAGGTGAAGCGCGGCGACCGGCTGCTGATCGACGACGGCCGGCTATCGCTGGACGTCAGCGAGGTCGAGGGCCCGGACGTACGCTGCCTGGTCGTCGAGGGCGGCACGGTCTCCAACCACAAGGGGCTGTCGCTGCCCAACGTGGACATCAGCGCGCCGGCGCTGTCGGAGAAGGACGCCGAGGATCTGCGGTTCGCGCTCGGGCTGCGGGTCGATCTGGTGGCGCTGTCGTTCGTACGCTCCCCGGAGGACGTCAAGCCGGTGCACGCGATCATGGCCGAGGAGGGCGGCCGGCTTCCCGTACTGGCGAAGATCGAGAAGCCGGAGGCGGTGGCCCGGCTGGAGCAGATCTCCGACGCCTTCGACGGCATGATGATCGCCCGCGGCGACCTCGGGGTGGAGCTGCCGCTGGAGCAGGTGCCGCTGGTGCAGAAGCGCGCGGTGCAGCTGTGCCGGGAGAATGCCAAGCCGGTGATCGTCGCCACCCAGATGCTCGACTCGATGATCGAGAATTCCCGCCCGACCCGGGCCGAGGCGTCCGACGTGGCGAACGCCGTACTGGACGGGGCGGACGCGGTGATGCTCTCCGGGGAGACCTCGGTGGGCAAGTATCCGGTGCTCACCGTACGGACCATGGCGCGGATCGTGGAGTCGACCGAGAAGGGTGACTTCCGGGTGCCGCCGCTGCAGCACGACCCGGCCACCACCGGCGGCGCGATCACCTCGGCGGCGGCACGGGTGGCCTCGGCGATCGGCGCCAAGGCGCTGGTGGCGTTCAGCCAGACCGGCGACACGGTACGCCGGCTGTCCCGGCTGCACTGCGACCTGCCGCTGCTGGCGTTCACCCCGGAGCAGGCGTCACGCAGTCAGCTGGCGCTCTCCTGGGGCGTCGAGACGTTCCTGGTGCCGTTCGTGCACCACACCGACGAGATGTTCGAGCAGGTCGACTCGGCGCTGCTGGAGCACGGCCGCGGCGAGGTGGGCGACGTGGTGGTGATCGTCGCCGGCAGCCCACCCGGCACCCCCGGCTCCAGCAACACGATCCGGGTGCACCGCCTCGGCTCACTGGCCCGATGACCGATGCGATCGTCGGTCAGACGGCGGTCGATCAGCTGCTGTCGCTGTTGGATCTGGAGTCGGTCGAGGTCAACATGTACCGCGGCGTCAGCCCTTCGGTGGGACTGCAGCGGGTCTACGGGGGCCAGGTCGCCGCGCAGGCGCTGGTCGCCGCTGGGCGTACCGTCGATCCGGAGCGGACCGTGCACTCGCTGCACGGCTACTTCGTACGCGCCGGCGACCCGACCGTGCCGATCGTCTACACCGTGGAGAACATCCGCGACGGCTACTCCTTCTCGGTACGCCGTACCGTCGCGGTGCAGCACGGCAAGCCGATCTTCTTCATGTCGGCCTCGTTCCACCGGCCCGAGACCGGGCTGGACCACGCCGCGGAGGCGCCGGAGGGCGTACCCGGCCCGGACGAGTTGCCGACCATGGCCGACCGGCTGGCGCGCTACCCGGAGCGGCTCGGCATCTGGGCGATGATTCCGCGCCCGATCGACGTCCGGTACGTCGGCGAGCCGGGCTGGGTACGCAGCGGCGACCGCCCCGCCGAGCCCCGGCAGCGGGTCTGGATGCGCTTGGACGGCACGCTGCCGGATGACCAGGTGCTGCACGCCTGCCTGCTGGCGTACGCCTCGGATCTGACCCTGCTCGACTCGGTGCTCTCGGTGCACGGCGAGGTGTGGGGACCGGGTGGTTTCGTGGGCGCCAGCCTGGACCACGCGCTGTGGTTTCACCGCCCGTTCCGCGCCGACGAATGGTTCCTGTACGACTGCTGGAGCCCCTCGGCGTCGAGCGGGCGCGGGCTGGCCACCGGCCGGCTGCTGGACGCCACCGGGCGGCACATCGCGACCGCCGTACAGGAGGGTCTGCTCCGCCCGGTACGCGCCGCGAAACCGTCGTCGTGAAGAATTGACCCATGCGGCTCTCTGCCCGGGTTGACTACGCGCTGCGTGCGGCGGCCGAGTTGGCCGCGTCCGCAGACCGGCTGGTCACCTCGGAGAAGCTGGCCACCGCGCAGCAGATCCCCCCGAAGTTCCTGGAGAGCATCCTGCTGCAGCTGCGCCGGGCCGGGGTGGTCAACAGCCAGCGCGGCCCCGAGGGCGGCTACCGACTGGCGCGGCGCGCCGACCAGATCAGCCTCGCCGACATCATCCGCGCGATCGACGGCCCGCTGGCGAACGTACGTGGGCAGCGCCCCGAGCAGCTCGGTTACCAGGGCGCGGCCCGCGCGCTGCAGGACGTGTGGGTGGCGCTGCGCGCCAGCGAGCGCGCCATCCTGGAGCAGGTGTCGGTGGCGCACGTTGCCTCCGGAGAGCTGCCCCCGGCGGTACGCGCGCTGACCGCCGATCCCGCCGCCTGGATCTGACCCTCCTACCCGGTACGCCGTCCCATATGGTGGGCGCCGCTGAGGGTTTCTTGATAAAACCCACCGACTCAGTAGACAATTGCCCGCATGCGCAAGCTCCTGGTGCTCGGACTCGTCGGACTGGCCGCACAGCTGGTGGACGGCAGCCTCGGCATGGCGTACGGCGTCACCTCCTCGACGCTGCTGCTCACCGTCGGGATGGCGCCGGTGGTGGCCTCCGCCTCGGTGCACCTGTCCGAGGTCGGTACGTCGCTGGCGTCCGGGGTGTCG
The DNA here is from genome assembly GCA_050701655.1 of Micromonosporaceae bacterium. Lineage (GTDB taxonomy): Bacteria > Actinomycetota > Actinomycetes > Mycobacteriales > Micromonosporaceae > WHSM01. The sequence goes on along the minus strand of JBOGDG010000377.1, from coordinate 765 downwards.
CACTGGCGGTTCGGCAACGTCGACTGGCGGGTGGTGGGCCGGATCGCGGTGCCGGGAGCGATCGGCGGGTTCACCGGGGCCACTGTGCTGAGCATGATCTCCACCGAGCTGGCCAAGCCGTGGATGGCGGGGATCCTCGCCGTACTCGGCGCGTACCTGCTGATCCGGTTCGCATTCCGGGCACCGAAGGTGGATCCCGCCAAGCCACCGCTACGGGCGAAGTTCCTGGCGCCGCTGGGGCTGTTCGCCGGCTTCGTCGACGCCACGGGCGGCGGTGGCTGGGGTCCGGTGGCCACGCCGACGCTGCTGACCTCCGGCCGGATGGAGCCCCGGCGAGTGGTCGGCTCGGTGGACACCAGCGAGTTCCTGGTATCCGTCGGGGCCAGCGCCGGCTTCCTGATCGCGCTCGGCGCCAGCGGCGTGCAGTGGCCGGTGGTCGCCGCGCTGCTCGCCGGTGGGCTGGTCGCCGCACCGATCGCCGCGTGGCTGGTACGCCTCGTGCCCGGCGTACTGCTCGGCGCCGGCGTGGGCGGCATGATCCTGCTGACCAACGCGCGCACCGTACTCACCGCGCTGGGGCTGGGCGGCGACGTGCGTACCGCCGGCTACGCCGTGATCGTGCTGGCCTGGATCGCCGCACTCGGCCTGGCCGCGCGCAGCGTGCTGAGCGACCGGGCGGCCGCGGTCGCCGAGCCCGAGCCGGCGACGGAAGCCGCCTGACCGTAGCCGCGGAATCCGCGTGGCATCATGATGTTAGTGACTAAC
>JBOGDG010000376.1:0-4059 GCA_050701655.1 Micromonosporaceae bacterium | reverse complement strand
CGGCTGGTCGTCGTCGAGCCAGGCGGTCCGCATCGCCTCGACCACCTCGGGACCGGCCAGGATGTTGCCCTGGATCGCGTACCCGTCGCCGGTCAGCCCGCCGGCCCAGTCGTGACATTCCTTCCCGGTGTACGTCGCCCCGTCCCCGCTGGCGCCGACCACGCCGAGCTGGCGGTGTTCCCGATCCGGGTCGGCGGCGGTCAGCCCGGTCACCACGTCGGCGGCCGCGATGCCGGCGAGCAGCATCGCCAACCCGGTCTGCCGGTACGTCAGGTTCGCGTACGCCTGGGTGGCGAGCGCCCCGATCTGCGCCTCGGCGGCGGGCACCGCGGAACCCACGGCGAGAAACTTGCTGGCGACGGCGATTCCGTGCTGCTGGCCGTCGGCGGAGCGGGCCACGATGGAGAACGTCATGCCGGCGACACTAGGCCTCGGAAATCGCGTACCGAACCTCCGAAAGGGGGAGTGGCCGCACGGCGCGGGACCCTTTCGGCGAGGATATCGGGGATGCCCTACCGCTACTTCTACGACTGCGAGTTCATCGAGGACGGCACCACGATCGATCTGGTGTCGATCGGCGTCGTGGACGAGCACGGCCGCGAGTTCTACGCGATCTCCACCGAGTTCGACGACCGCAAGGCGATCCGGTGGGTACGCCGCAACGTGCTGGACAAGCTGCCGTCGCCCGGCGACCCCGCCTGGCGCAGCCGGGAGCGGATCCGGGAAGACCTGTACGAGTTCCTGGTGACCCCGCTGCGCGAGAAGCGGGTCGACCGGATCGAGCTGTGGGCCTGGTTCGCGGCGTACGACCACGTGGCGCTGTGCCAGCTATGGGGCTCGATGACGGCGCTGCCGCGGGCGATCCCGCGGTTCACCAAGGATCTGCGGCAGCGCTGGGAGGACGTGGGCTCTCCACCGTTGCCCGATCCGGGCACCGACCAGCACGACGCCCTCGCCGACGCCCGGCACAACCTCGTACGCTGGCGGGCGATGCGGCGCGACGTACCAGCTACCGACAGGTAGCCGACTAGGCTCCTGACCCGGGGGGCCGGCAACGGCGCCGACGGTCAGATCGACACCCCACGCTGGACAACGTGGCCGGGCACAGGGCCGGCTCCTCACGGAGGGATGACGAGATGCGGATTGGCGTGCTCACCGGCGGCGGCGACTGCCCGGGACTGAACGCGGTGATACGGGCGGTGGTACGCAAGGGCGCCACCGTGTACGGCCACGAGTTCGTCGGCTTCCGCGACGGCTGGCGCGGCCCGGTGGAGGGCGAGACCCGCCCGCTCGGCGTCGAGCAGGTACGCGGCATCCTGCCCCGTGGCGGCACCGTGCTCGGCTCGTCGCGTACCAACCCGTACAAGATCGACGGCGGTGTGGACGCGCTGCGGCGCAACCTCAGCGAGCTGGGCGTGGAGGCGCTGATCGCGATCGGCGGCGAGGACACCCTCGGGGTGGCGAAGAGGCTCACCGACGAGGGGATCCCGGTGGTCGGCGTACCGAAGACCATCGACAACGACCTGGGCGCCACCGACTACACGTTCGGCTTCGACACCGCGGTGAACATCGCGATGGAGGCGATCGACCGGCTGCACACCACCGCCGAGTCGCATCACCGGACTGTGGTGGTCGAGGTGATGGGGCGGCACGCCGGCTGGATCGCGCTGCACTCCGGGCTGGCCGGCGGCGCCAATGTGATCCTGCTGCCGGAGGAGCCGTTCGACCTGACGAAGGTCTGCGCGTACGTGGAGCAGCGGTTCAAGACCCGCTACTCGCCGATCGTGGTGGTCGCCGAGGGCGCGGTGCCCGCCGAGGGCGGCATGGTCACCCAGAACGAGCAGCTGGACGCCTTCGGGCACGTACGGCTGGGTGGCATCGGTCAGTGGCTCGCCGAGCAGCTGGAGAAGCAGACCGGCAAGGAGTCCCGCGCGGTGGTGCTCGGCCACGTACAGCGCGGTGGCACCCCGACCGCGTTCGACCGGGTGCTGGCGACCCGGTTCGGGCTGCACGCGATCGACGCCGCCCACGACAAGGACTGGGGCAAGATGGTCGCGCTACGCGGCACCGACATCGTGCGCGTACCGCTGGAAGAGGCCACCCGGGAGCTGAAGACCGTACCCGTGGAGCGCTACGCCGAAGCCGAGGTCTTCTTCGGCTGAGTCGCGGCCCGCCACGAGCCACTGCCCCCACTGAGCCGCTGCTCGGCCACGGCGACGGCCGGCCCTGTGAGTCGGTTGTGAGCCGGTTGTGAGCGCCGTTCTGCATTGTCTGACCCATGCCCGATCCGGACGCGCCGGGTTGGGCCCGGACACACGGAGGGTCAGTTGAAGAACAGGTTGCTCATGGTCTGCGCGGGCGTCGTGCTGGGGATCGCGGGGGTGCTGGCGAGTGCCTCGGGTGCCCATGCGGGCTCCTACACCCCACCGGGGTACTACCTGCTGACGGCAGCGCAGTGCGAGGGCGGCACCAAGATCGGTGACCGGGTACTGACGAACCGGCTGGGTGATACTCAGGGCCGGCAGCGGGTCTACCGCCACAGCAGCGGCATGCGGTGCGCGCTGACGTACCACTACGCGGGTGAGCCGACCCAGGTCCGGGTAAACGTGCGCCGTGACGGCTGGCAGACCGTGGCGTACGACTCGGGGATCTACCGGTACTACGCCGGTGCGGTCGGTTCGTACGGCTGCATCTGGGTCAACAGCCATATCTCGATGGGGCCGTACAGCGTGGACAAGTTCAGCACGCCGACGACAAAGTACTGCTGACCGACCGGTCGTACCGTCCGCGGGAGCGCGGGTGCCGAGATGAGCTCGGGGCTCGCGCTCCTCGCGCGTACCGGCGCCCGGCCTGCGGCTAGGGTGGCTTCATGGCTCAGGGTACGCACACGGTGGCGGTGATCGGCGCCGGGAAGATGGGCGAGACGATGCTCTCCGGGCTGCTGCGGGCGGGCTGGCCGGCGAGCCAGCTGATCGCGACCGTACGGCGGGAGGAGCGGGCCGCGCAGCTGCGCGACCAGTACGGCATCCACGTGCTGCCCAACGAGGAGGCGGTGGCGCGTGCGGAGGTGCTGGTGATCGCGGTGAAGCCGCAGGACGCGACCGCGCTGATGGACGAGCTGGGGCCGAAGATCCCGGCGGATAAGGTGCTGATCTCCAGCTGCGCCGGGCTGCCGACCGCGTTCTTCGAGAAGCGGCTGCCGCCGGGCACCCCGGTGGTACGGGTGATGCCGAACACCCCGGCGCTGGTGGACGAGGCGATGACCGCGATCTCGGCGGGTAGCCACGCCACCGACGAGCACCTGGCGCTGGCCGAGGAGATGTTCACCCCGCTGGGGCGCACCATCCGGCTGCCCGAGGCGCAGCAGGACGCGGTGACCGCGCTGTCCGGGTCGGGGCCGGCGTACATCTACTACCTGGTGGAGGCGATGACCGACGCCGGGATCCTGCTCGGGCTGCCGCGGCAGGTGGCGCACGACCTGATCGTGCAGACCGTGATCGGCTCCGCGGTGATGCTGCGGGACACCGGCCAGCACCCGGTGGTGCTCCGCGAGGCGGTCACCTCGCCCGCCGGCACCACCATCAACGCGGTACGTGAGCTGGAGCGGCACCGGGTCCGCGCGGCGCTGCTCGACGCGCTGCAGGCCGCTCGGGACCGGGGTCGCGAGATCGCCGCCGAATACTCGTAACGGCCCGGGTCGGCCTTCCGCACCGCCGGGCAGGCCAGTACCGCCGGGTAGGGGTTCCGTTTTGCGGCTTACCGCCCGTAGTCTGATGACTACAAGTAGTCGTCTCACTACGGGAGGGATTCACATCATGCGACGCACGGCCGTACCCCTCGCCCTGGCCGCACTCACCCTTCTCATCGCCACGCCCGCGTACGGGTTCGCGCACGACCGGGTCACCCGGCCGTGGCTGCACGCCGTACTCGACCTGCTGAGTCTCGCCGTGGTCACCGCGCCGCTCTGGACCGCGTACCTGTGGGGCGGCCGGCGCCGCGCGGTGGTGCTTGCGCGGGTGGCGCTTGTGGAGCAGCCGGGCTCCGATGCCCGGTAAGTGC
>JBOGDG010000375.1:0-4063 GCA_050701655.1 Micromonosporaceae bacterium | reverse complement strand
GGGTGATGCGGTCCCAGTCGCCGGCCGCGATCGCATCCGCCGGGGTCAGCCAGGAGCCGCCGACGCAGCCGACGTTGGGCAGCGCCAGGTAGTCGGGCGCGTTGGCCGGGCTGATCCCACCGGTGGGGCAGAACCGTACGCCCGGCAGCGGACCGGCGACCGCCTCCAGGTACGCGGCCCCGCCAGCGGCCTCCGCCGGGAAGAACTTCAGCTCGGTGACACCCCGATCGAGCACCGACAGCATGTCCGAGACCGTCGCCACCCCGGGCAGGTACGGCAGCCCACTGTCGGCCATCGCGTCCAGCAACCCGGGCGTACTGCCCGGACTGACCAGGAACCGGGCGCCCGCCCGCACCGCCTCGGGCACCTGGGACGCCGTGCGCAGCGTGCCGGCGCCGACCACGATCTCGGGCACTTCGGCGGCGATCCGCTCCACCGCCCGCAGTGCCGCGCCGGAGCGCAGCGTCACCTCGATCACCGGCACCCCACCGGCGACCAGCGCCCGCGCCACCGGCACCGCGTGCGCCACCTCGTGCAACACCACCACCGGAGTCACCGGCGCGATATCGAGCACCTTCACGACGCCGTCCCCAAACCAGCCGCGGCCGGCGCCGCCCCCAAACCGGCCGCGGCCGGTGCCGCTCCCATACCGGCCGCGCCCAGTGCCGCTCCCAAACCGGCCGCACCGGGCACGGCCGGCGCCGTACCGAAGACGCTGGCGCCGCGGTCGGCGGGTCCGACGGTGTCGCGGAAGGCGGCGAACAGCTCCCGACCCGTACCCACGGCGGTGTTGTCGGCGGCAACCGCCGGGCGGGCGGCGAACTCCTCAGGGTCGACGACCGCCTCCACCACCCCGCTGTCGGCGTCGAGCCGCAGTACGTCGCCGTCGCGTACCCGCGCCAGGGGTCCACCGGCAGCGGCCTCGGGGGTGAGGTGGATCGCGGCCGGGACCTTGCCGGAGGCGCCGGACATCCTGCCGTCGGTGACCAGCGCGACGGCGTACCCACGATCCTGCAGCACCCCGAGCGCGGGGGTGAGTTTGTGCAGCTCCGGCATCCCGTTGGCGCGCGGCCCCTGGTCTCGCATCACCGCGATCAGATCCCGGTCCAGATCGCCGGCCTGGAACGCGGCGAGAAACTCCGACTGGTCGGTGAACACCCGCGCCGGGGCCCGCACCGTACGGTGCTCCGGGCTGACCGCGGAGACCTTCATGACCGCGTTGCCGAGGTTGCCGGTGAGCATCCGCAGCCCGCCGTCGGGGGCGAACGGATCGGCCACGCCGCGCAGCACGTTCCTGTCCCGGCTCTCTACCGGCCCGTCGCGCCACACCAGGGCGCCGTGCCCCAGCGCCGGCACCGACCGGTACGCGCTACCCAGGTCACCGCCGGCCACCGTACGCGCCGAGGCGTGCAGCAGCCCCGCGTCGAGCAGCTCGCCGAGCAGGTACGCGGTGCCGCCCGCGGCGTGGAAGTGGTTCACGTCGGCGGCCCCGTTGGGGTAGATCCGGGTCAGCAGCGGCACCACCCCGGACAGCTCGGCGAAGTCGTCCCAGCGCAGCTCGATGCCGGCCGCCGCGGCGATCGCCACCAGGTGCAGGGTGTGGTTGGTGGAGCCGCCGGTGGCGAGCAGCGCGACCACGGCGTTGACCACCGCCCGCTCGTCGACCAGCTCCCCGATCGGCGTCTCCAGGGACACGATCCGCCGCGCCGCCGCGTCGGTGAGGGCGTCCCGCAGCGGGGTGCCGGGGTTGACGAAGCTGGCGCCCGGCAGGTGCAGCCCCATCGCCTCCATCAGCAGCTGATTGGAGTTCGCGGTGCCGTAGAACGTGCAGGTCCCGGGGCTGTGGTACGACGCCGACTCCGCGGCGAGCAGCGCATCCCGGCCGACCTTGGCTTCGGCGTACAGCTGACGGGTCCTGCTCTTCTCCGCGTTGGGCAGGCCGGAAGGCATCGGCCCGGCCGGGACCAACACAACGGGCAGGTGTCCGAAGGACAGTGCGCCGATCAGCAGGCCGGGCACGATCTTGTCGCAGACGCCGAGCAGCAGCGCGCCGTCGAACATGTCGTGGGAGAGCGCCACCGCGGTCGACATCGCGACCACGTCCCGGCTGAACAGCGACAGCTCCATGCCGGCCCGGCCCTGGGTGATCCCGTCGCACATCGCGGGCACGCCGCCGGCGAACTGCGCCACCCCGCCGGCCTCGGCCACCGCCCGCTTCAGCCGCGCCGGGAAGTCCTGGAACGGCTGGTGCGCGGAGAGCATGTCGTTGTACGCCGACACGATCGCGATGTTCGGCTTGACGCCCTCCCGCAGCGCCAGCTTCTCCGACGGGCCGCAGGCGGCGAAGCCGTGCGCGAGGTTGGCGCAGCCCAGCGCACCGCGCGCCGGACCCGCCGCGGCGGCGGCCCGGATCCGCGCCAGGTACGCCGCCCGACCAGCGGCGCTGCGGGCGGCGATCTGCTCGGTCACCGCGCTTACGACGGGGTGCGTCATCAAAGCTCCTCGGGGATCACGGCAGCTCGTCCTCGTGCCAGGTACGGCCGTCGCGCTCGATCAGTGCGGTCGCGGCGGCGGGTCCGCTGGTGCCGGCGGCGTACCGCTTGGGCGGCTCGCCGGACAGCTTCCACGCCTCCAGGATCGGCTCCACCCAGCTCCAGGCGGCCTCCACCTCGTCCCGCCGCATGAACAGCGTCGGGTTGCCGCGTACCACGTCCATCAGCAGCCGTTCGTACGCGTCGGGCAGCCGTGACTTGAAGGTCTCGGCAAAACTCAGATTCAGCGGTACGGGGCGCAGCCGTACCCCGCGAGGGCCCGGCTCCTTGGTGACCAGGTGCAGCCGTACCCCCTCGTCGGGTTGCAGCCGGAGCACCAGCCGGTTGGGGGCGACGCCGCCGGAGATGCCGGGGAAGATCGAGTGCGGCACCGGCCGGAACTGCACCACGATCTCGGAGGCGTGCAGGTCCAGCCGCTTGCCGGTACGCAGGTAGAACGGCACCCCCGCCCAGCGCCAGTTCTGCACCCCGACCTTCAACGCGACGTAGGTCTCGGTGGCGCTCGCGGCGCCGTCCAGCTCGTCCCGGTACCCCGGCACCGCGGCCCCGTCGACCAGCCCCGCGACGTACTGGCCGCGGACCGTGGCGCGGGACACCTCGGCGCCGGTGAGGGGGCGCAGCGCCTGCAGCACCTTCAGCTTCTCGTCCCGCACCGCCTCCCGGTCCAGCTGGGTGGGCGGCTCCATCGCGACCAGGCAGAGCAGCTGCAGCAGGTGGTTCTGCACCATGTCGCGCAGCGCGCCGGAGCTGTCGTAGTAGTCGCCGCGACCGCCGACCCCGATCGACTCGCTGACGGTGATCTGCACGTGGTCGATCCAGCCGGAGTTCCACAGCGGCTCCAGCAGTACGTCGGCGAACCGCAGCACCAGCAGGTTCTGCACCGTCTCCTTGCCGAGGTAGTGGTCGATCCGGAAGATCTGGTCCTCGGTGAACACGGCGCCGACCTCATCGTTGATCCGCCGCGCGGACGCGAGATCGTGGCCGATCGGCTTCTCCAGCACCACCCGGGACTGCTCGGTGACCAGCCCGGCGTCGCGCAGCCCGGCGCTGACCGTACCGAACAGCCGCGGCGCACAGGCCAGGTAGAAGACCCGGGCCCGCTCCGGTGCGCCGGCGAGCAGCTCCACCAGGGACTGGTAGCCGCCGGGGTCGGAGGCGTCGATCGCGAGGTGCCGCAGTCGCCGCAGAAACCGGTCCACGTCTTTTCGCTGGTACGCGTCCGCGGGCACGAAGTTGGCCAGCTCGGCGGCGACCTTGTCCCGGTATCCCGCGTCGTCGAGCCCGGCGCGCGAGACGGAGACGATGCGGGTGTCGCCGGTGAGCTGCCCGTCGCGATCCCGCAGGTAGAGCGTGGGAAGCAGCTTGCGCATCGCCAGATCGCCGGTGCCGCCGAACACGACGAAGTCGCAGGGAGCGACCGGGGGCGGGGATGACATGAGCAGTCCTTCTTGGCTGGGGACCGGTGCGCGCGGGGTGGGCGCCGGTGTGGCCGGGGCCGTGCCGGTGTGGCC
>JBOGDG010000374.1:0-4065 GCA_050701655.1 Micromonosporaceae bacterium | reverse complement strand
ATCGTGGTCCAGCACCCCGGTCTGCATCGCGGTGTAGATCTCGGACGAGGGCATGCTCGAGATCCCGAAGCCGACGCTCTCCAGCATCTGCTCGACCCTCGACCCCGCGGCTCGAACCACCGTGCCTCGCCGGACATCGTCGGGAGAAACGATGGGCTGCGCGCTCTTGGCGGCAATCGCGCCCGCGTTCCACACCCAGGTCAGAATCTTCACGCCGTGCTCTTCGGTGATCTTCTCGACGCGCCTGCCGATCGCCGCGTCCTGCCACTTACGCGCCTCCGCGTGGCTACGCATCATCGCGGGCATCAGGGTGATGCTGAACTGCGGCACATCACCGGAGGCGTAGTCCAGCGGGTAGACCGACATGTCGACCGCGCCGCGGGTGATGGCGTCGTACTGCTGATCCGGCTTCTCGATCAACGAGTTGCTGGGGTAGATCTTGATGTCGACTTGTCCGTCGGTGCGCTCTCGTACCCGATCGGCGAAGCGCTGGGCCAGCACCGAGCGGAAGTCGCCCTCGCCTTGCTTGTCGACGGCGGGCCACTGGTGCGACAACCGGAGCGTGACTTTCTCGCCATTTCCACCACCGGCCGCCAAGCCACATGCGGTCAGCGGGAAGACCATCAACAGTGTGCAGGTCGCGGATATCAGCCACTTTCGTGCCACCTTGGTCAGCCCCTTCTCAGTGCCTACAATCCAGCCCCCGATGGTTAGCTGTGGAACATTGGCCTAGCCTCTAGGACAGCTAGACTCTTGTCAATACTCTGTTTCGGGAGGCTCACATGGCCCGCTCACCGCGGCCCGCACGATCACTTCGACCGGTTGTACGACCTCGCTTGTACGAGCAGCTGGTCGAGCTGCTCTGCGAGCACATCGAAGAGGCGGGCCTGCGCCCCGGTGATCGGCTGCCGCCCGAGCGCGAACTGGCGGCGCAGCTAGGCGTCAGCCGAGTCTCCGTCAGCCAAGCCCTGGTGGCTCTCGAGGTCCAAGGCATCATCGACGTCCGGCACGGCGACGGCGCGGTGCTCCTCGAGACCCGCCCGGAGCAGCAAGTGATCTCCGCGCTTCGCGCCCGCCAGCGCCGGCTTCCGGAGATCATCGAGGCACGCGAAGCCCTGGAGGTCAAGCTGGCCGACCTCGCCGCACAGCGCCGCACCGATGATGACCTGAGACGGATCGACGAGGCGCTAGCCTTCATGGAGTCCGAAATCCAAGAAGGGGGCCGCGGCGAGGTCGGCGACGAACGGTTCCACGCCACCGTGACCGCCGCCGCCCACTCCAACCTGCTCGCCGATCTGATGAAGGAACTCTCACCGCTGATTCTCGAAACCCGCATCGAGTCGCTCGCACAGCCCGACCGCCCCCAGCAGTCCTTGGCCGGGCACCGGAGCATCGCTGAGGCGATCCGCGCGCAAGACCCGCAGCGAGCAGCCCAGGCGATGCTCGAGCACATCCAGTTGGTCTCCGACGTGGCGGTCCTCCGGTGGGACGAAGTGCGGGCATCCAATCGGTGAGTTCAGGCGGCGCGCTCCTCTGCCAGTTCACGTTCCCGCGGTGGCTTGGTCAGCAGCGGCAGCGCCAAGGCGAGCAGCGCCATCACGCCGATGGTGGTGAAGGCGGTGGTGTACGAGTCGCCGTCGATCAGCTCCGCTACCACCAACGGGCCGAGCACCCCACCGATGCTCCACGCGACGATCATCAAGCCGTAGATGGCTCCGGCGTTGCGCAGCCCGAAGAAGTCGCCCGCGGTCGCCGGCATGGTCTCGAAGCCGCCGCCGTAGCAGAGGTAGATCACCGCGGCGAGCACCGCGAACGGCGCGGGCGACGAGGCGTACGGCAGCGCCAGAAAGCAGAGCCCCTGCAACCCGAGCATCCCCAGGAACGCGGTCATCCGGCCGGTCTGCTCGGACAGCCAGCCCCAGAACACCCGGCCGCCGCCGTTGAACAGTCCCATGATCCCGGTGAGGGCGGCGGCGCCGGCGACGGCACCACGCATCACCTCGTCCTCGGCGCCGACCTCACCGTGCCGGGCACGTACCAACCTCAGGCGCTCCCGGCACCCAACCCGACCGCGAGCGCCGACGGGTACGACCTGACCCTCACCGGTAAACCGACCGCCGGTGACGCGTCACACCTGAGCATCCGCGTCACTCGCGACGGCCACGACGTCACCGACTTGCAGCCCTACCTCGACGCCTACGCCCATGTCACCGGCTTCCGCAAGGACACCCTCGCCGTGACGCACCTGCACCCGACCGGCAAAGCCGACGGCCCCGGCGGCCCGCACCTGCACATCACCGCCACCTTCCCCAGCCCCGGGCAGTACCGCCTGTTCATCCAATTCCAAACCGGCGGCACCGTCCACACCGCGCCAATCACCGTCAACGTGGACTGACACACTCGCCGACAGCAATCCATCACGTCCACGGGTCGAAGGTTCTCTCTGGCCCCGTCTCGTAACTCCCGGGAGGGCCAGTCGCGTATCGGCGGACAGCTGCGGGACGCAGCGTACGGCCTGGTCGGGCAGAACCGTCCACCGACAGCCGCTATTTACACGGCCGATACGCCTGCGCGCAGGATCTTGACGTTTTCCATTAACGAACCTCGCGGCTCGCTCCGCGCTCGACACCATGAACAGCCTTCGGCCGGGTTCCCCTCGCCCCGGGACGTAGGGGTTTCCTCGGGTACGTACCTCTTGCACCGGCATTGGCGCGGATCGATACTCGCTGAAAATGTTCGCCAGGAATACCGACCGTGTACGTCGGTACGTCTCCCGGCGACCGCACACGGGACCCACCACCCCGCCGGGTCCCGCCACACCTCAGGAGGAGCCAGTGAGGATCCCACGCACCTCTTCCCCCGGTAGGTTCAGCCGCTCGGCCCGACTACTCGTCGTCGCCGTCGGTGTCGTCGCCGCAGCGGCGTTCGCCGTACCGGCCGCGGCGAGCGCGGCCCCGCAGCACTTCAGCGCGAACCAGCTCTCAGACGCGCGCGCCGCCGTACTCCACTCCGGGGTCGACGGCGTCGCCTGGTACGTCGACTCCGCCGCCGGCCGGGTCGTCGTCACCGCCGACAGCAGCGTCTCCGCCGCCGAGATCGCCACCCTCAAGCGGGCTGCGGGCAGCAACGCCGACGCGATCCGGGTCGCGCGTACCTCCGGCGTCTTCCGTCCCCTCCTCTCGGCCGGCGACGCGATCTACGGCGGCCGGTACCGCTGCTCGCTCGGCTTCAACGCCGTCAAGGGCAGCACGTACTACTTCCTCACCGCCGGACACTGCGGCAAGGTCGCCAACACCTGGTACACCAACTCCAGCCACAGCACCCTGATCGGCCCGACCATCGGCTACAGCTTCCCCGGCAACGACTACGCCCTCGTCCGGTACGACAACACGTCCCTGTCGCACCCCGGCGGCTTCACGGTCGCCAACGCGTACGTCGGTGAGTCGGTCAAGCGCACCGGCTCCACCACCGGCACCCACAGCGGCACCGTCACCGCGCTCAACGTCACCGTCCACTACCAGGGCGGCGGCACCGTACGCGGCATGATCCAGACCACCGTCTGCGCCGAGCCCGGCGACTCCGGCGGCCCGCTCTACGACGGCACAAAGGGCCTGGGCATCACCTCCGGCGGCAGCGGAGACTGCCAGAAGGGCGGCACCACCTTCTACCAGCCACTTCCCGAGGCGGCCAGCAAGTACGGCGTCACCGTCTACTGAACCACCGCGCGACCCGGCCGACCGAATCGGCGGCCGGGTCGCCCGCCTCGCGGAACCGGCCCGTCGCCGCGGCAGCGAACCCCTCTGGACTACTCACTGTTGCGGAAGTATCCACCTCGGCGGACCTTTGCGTGCACGGTTGGCAGGGTTATGTCCGGTCCCTCGATCACTGTGTGAAGGTTCGTATTGTGACAAGTTGGGTGCACCCAAGTTCGACTCCCCCTGGGCGCACCCTGGTTCGACTCCTGCTGGGATCTGCGATCCCAGCAGGAGTCGAACGTTGCGGCTGAAAGGGGCACGCGCCGGTGCCCGTATCTAGCCGAGATAAGTGCGCTTATGACCGGTCAGC
>JBOGDG010000373.1:0-4068 GCA_050701655.1 Micromonosporaceae bacterium | reverse complement strand
CACCGGCACCGTGTACGAAACCGTGCTCACCGGCCACGAGGGGCTCGGCTCGATCTGCTCCGGCGGCCGGTACGACGAGCTGGCCAGCGCCGGCGACGTGCGCTATCCCGGTGTCGGGCTCTCGATCGGAGTCTCCCGGCTGCTCGGGCGGCTGTTCGGGCAGCAGCTGCTCACCGTCAGCCGCCAGGTGCCGACCTGTGTGCTGGTGGCGCTGCCGGACGAGGCGTCCCGGGCCGGCTGCGCGCGGGTGGCGGCGGCGCTGCGGCGGCGCGGCATCGCCACCGAGGTCGCCCCGGAGCCGGCCAAGTACGGCAAGCAGATCCGGTTCGCCGACCGGCGCGGCATCCCGTACGTGTGGTTCCCGGGTGAGCCGGACACCGTGAAAGACATCCGTTCCGGGGAGCAGGTCGAGGCGGACGCCGACACTTGGGCACCGCCGGCCGAAGACCTGTACCCGCAGCTGATCGCCACAGAGGAGAACTGAACCGTGATCCGTACCCATGAAGCCGGTGCGCTGCGCGCCGAACAATCCGGCCAGCAGGTGACGCTCGCCGGATGGGTGGCGCGGCGCCGGGATCACGGCGGCGTGACCTTCATCGACCTGCGGGACGTCTCCGGCGTGGTGCAGGTGGTCTTCCGCGGAGGCGAAGCCGGAGCGGAACGTGAGCACAGTCGCTCCAGTGAGGAGGCCACGGAAGTGGCCCACGGGTTGCGTAATGAGTTCTGCGTGAAGGTGGTCGGGACGGTCGACCGGCGTCCTGCCGGCAACGAGAACCCGGAGCTGCCCACTGGCGAGATCGAGGTGACCGCGTCCGAGCTGGAGGTCCTCGCCGAGGCGGCGCCGCTGCCGCTGCCGATCGACGAGCACGTCGACGTCGGCGAGGAGACCCGGCTCAAGTACCGTTACCTGGACCTGCGCCGCACCGGCCCGGCCGCGGCGCTGCGGCTGCGCAGCGAGATGAACCGGATCATCCGCCAGGTGATGCACCAGCACCGGTTCACCGAGGTGGAGACCCCGACGCTGACCCGCTCCACCCCAGAGGGCGCCCGCGACTTCGTGGTCCCGGTACGGCTGCAGCCCGGCTCCTGGTACGCGTTGCCGCAGTCCCCGCAGCTGTTCAAGCAGCTGCTGATGGTGGCCGGCGTCGAGCGGTACTACCAGATCGCGCGCTGCTACCGGGACGAGGACTTCCGCGCCGACCGGCAGCCGGAGTTCACGCAGCTGGACTACGAGATGAGCTTCGTGGACCGCGACGACGTACTGGTGATCGCGGAGCAGGTGATGGCGGCGCTGTGGCGCGAGCTGCGCGGTATCGAGCTGCCCCGCCCGTTCCGGCGGATGACGTACCAGGAGGCGATGGACCGGTACGGCTCCGACAAGCCCGACCTGCGGTACGGCGTCGAGCTGGTCGACCTGTCCGAGTACCTGCGCGGCACCGACTTCCGGGTCTTCGCCGCCGCGCTGCTGGCCGGCGGCTACGTCGGCGCCGTGGTGATGCCCGGCGGCGCCAGCCAGACCCGCAAGGAGCTCGACGGCTGGCAGGACTGGGCGAAGGCGCGGGGCGCTCGCGGTCTCGCCTACGTCGTATTCGACGCCGAGACCGGCGAGCCGCGCGGACCGGTGGCGAAGAACCTCTCCGCCGAGCACCTGGCGGGGCTCGCGGACGCGGTCGGGGCGAAGCCTGGGGACGCGGTGTTCTTCGCCGCGTCGGAGTCGCGTACCGACGCCCAGAGGCTGCTGGGCGCGGCGCGGGTGGAGATCGCGCGGCGCGGCGGGCTGGCCGACCCGGACCGGTTCGAGTTCGCGTTCGTGGTCGACTTCCCGATGTTCGAACGCCGCGACGACGGTGGCTGGGACGCGATGCACCACCCGTTCTGCATGCTGCGCCCGGAGTGGTTGGACCGCTTCACCGACGACCCGGAGCACGCGCTCGCCGACGCGTACGACCTGGTCTGCAACGGCAGCGAGATCATGAGCGGCTCGATCCGTATCCACCGGGCCGACATCCAGCAGCGCGTCTTCGGTCTGATCGGGCTCTCCCGCGAGGAGGCGGAGAGCAAGTTCGGGTTTCTGCTGGAGGCGTTCAAGTACGGCCCGCCGCCGCACGGTGGCGCGGCTCCCGGGCTGGACCGGATCGCGGCGCTGCTCACCGGGGTCGACTCGATCCGCGAGGTGATCGCGTTCCCGAAGAGCGGCAACGCGTACGACCCGCTGACCGGCGCCCCCACCCCGATCACGTCGCAGCAGCGCGCCGAGGCCGGCGTCGACTTCAAGCCCAAACCGAAGCCCGCGCCGGGCCAGCCCCCGGCGGCCGGCTGACCGGGTGCCTCGGCTGCTGGTCACCGGCGCGAGCGGCTACCTCGGCGGTGAACTGGTACGGCTGGCCGGCGCCGCCTGGACCGTCACCGGAACGTATCTGTCCGCGCCCGGTGCGTGTGACGGCGTCGACTGGCGCCGGCTCGACGTCACCGACCAGGACGCGGTGGGCCAGCTGGTCCGCGCGCTGCGACCCGACGCGGTGGTGCACGCGGCGAGCGGGCGTACCCCTGAGGACTGGACCACGATCGCCGACGGCGCGGGCCACGTCGCCGTCGCGTCGTCGGCGGTGGGTGCCCGGCTGGTCCACGTGTCCAGTGACGCGGTCTTCTCCGGCCGCGCGGCGCCGTACGACGAGGCCGCCCTGCCGGATCCGGTCAACAGGTACGGCGCTGCGAAGGCGGCGGCCGAGACGGCGGTGCGCGTGGCCTCGCCGGCGGCCGCGGTCGTGCGTACCTCACTGGTGCTCGGGGCCGGCAGCAAGCATGAACGGTATGCCCTCGACGTGATCACCGGGCGGCTGCCGGGTGTGCTGTTCACCGACGAACTGCGCTGCCCGATACACGTGGCCGACCTCGCGGCGGCCATGCTGGAGCTGGCCGGCACGACGTACGCCGGTGTGATCAACGTGGCGGGACCAGACGCGATGAGCCGCCACGATCTGGGATGCCTGATCGCCCGGCGGCACGGCGTCGACCCGGGCGCCGTCCCGGCCGGCCGCGCCGCCTCGCTGGGCGTACCGCGAGCGCTGGACACCCGGCTGGACACCTCGTTGGCCCGTGCCACCCTCGGTACCCGTCTGCATGGCGCGGCGTCCTTCCTCAAGGAGGCGGACTAACCAGCGGCCTCCCTCTCGCGGTGCTTCCCACTTGGTGGGGTAAAGGGTCGTTCTGGTGACCGGTACGCCCGGTTTGGAACGACGCTTTGCCCCACCAAGTCGTCGGTCAGCGGCCGCGTCGGGGGGCGCGGGTAGTGTCGGCCAGCGTGGAAGCCCTCTTCGACCTCGGCGGCGGCGACTCGGCGCGCGAAGCGGGCGGCGCGGCGTTCGCCGAGCCGTCGCCGGACGCCCCCCTCGCCGTACGGATGCGGCCGCGCAGCCTCGACGAGCTGATCGGGCAGGAACATCTGCTCGGGGCCGGCGCGCCGCTGCGCCGGCTGGTGGAGGGTGACGCGCCGCTGTCGGTGATCATGTGGGGGCCACCTGGCAGCGGCAAGACCACGGTGGCGTACCTGGTGGCCCACGCCACCAGTCGCAGGTTCGTGGCGCTCTCCGCGCTCAACGCCGGCGTGAAGGACGTACGGGCGGTGATCGAGGCGGCGCGGCACGAACGCCGGGCGGGCGGTCGCCAGACCGTGCTGTTCATCGACGAGGTGCACCGGTTCAACAAGACGCAGCAGGATTCGCTGCTCGGCGCGGTGGAGGACCGTACCGTCACGCTGCTGGCGGCGACCACGGAGAACCCGTACTTCTCGATCGTCTCGCCGTTGCTGTCGCGGTGCGTGCTGCTCACCCTGGAGCCGCTCACCGACGAGACGATCCGCACCTTGGTACGCCGCGCCATCACCGACGCCCGCGGCCTCGCCGACGCGGTGACGCTCGCCGACGACGCCGAGGATCATCTGGTACGCCTCGCCGCCGGCGATGCCCGCAAGGCGCTCACCGCGTTGGAGGCGGCGGCCGGCTCCGCAGTGGCCACCGCAGCCGCCACCGACCGCGAAGCCGGCCCGGTGTCGGTGGAGCTGGCCACCGC
>JBOGDG010000372.1:0-4075 GCA_050701655.1 Micromonosporaceae bacterium | reverse complement strand
GAGCTGGACCACGGTACGGCCGCGCAGCGGCTCCGGCACCGCCGGCAGGTCCGGGTACTGCATGAACGTGATCGCCGACGTCACCTCCGCGGGCGCGTTGCCAACCCATTCCCGGTACGCCGGCAACACCTCCGGCGCCGCCTCGACCGGCCAGGAGCGGGCGCCGGCGTACACCCGTGAAACCGGCACCAGTCCGAGTCGCAGCGCGGTCACCACCCCGGTGTTGCCGTAGCCGCCTCGTACCGACTGCCACAGCTCGGGTTCGTGGTCGGCGTCGACCCAGCGCCGATCGCCGTCCGGGGTGACCAGCTCGGCCGCCTCGATCCGGTCGGAGCAGAGCCCGTGCCGGCGGGCCAGCCAGCCGGCGCCGCCGCCGATGGCGTACCCGATCGCTCCGACGAACGACGCGCTGCCGGAGAGCCCGGCCAGCCCGTACCGGTCGGTGGTGTCCATCACCTGCTGCCACCGGGTGCCGCCGACCACCTCGGCGGTACGCCGTTCCGGGTCCACCCGTACGCCGGTCCAGTCGCCGGTGTGGATCAGCAGGCCGCCCTCGGCGGGGGCGAGCGCGCCGTGCCCGGTGGCCTGCACCCGTACCGGTAGGTCGTGCTCGGCGGCGTACCGTACCGCGGCCACCACGTCGCCGGGGCCGTGCGCCACGACCACCAGGTCGGGCCGGTGCCGGATCCGGGTGTTCCAGCCCGTGGTGAGCCGCTCGTAGCCCTCCTCACCGGGCCGGAACACTGGTCCGGTGAGTACCCGCGCCAACTCGATCATCCGGCCATCGTGCCCGATAAGGGGCTCGATCGGGGCAACGCGGCTTGGGTCATACGGGGCTAACATGTACCATCCGTTACCACTGCGACGACGTACGCTCATCAATTCGACACTCTGTGTTCATCTCGCGACTCGTTGGGCCGTAGCGGCCGTCGTCCGCCGCAAACACACACGTAGGAGAGCGTTACCGTCCATGCTGCCCATCCATCCGTACCCGGCCGAAACGGTCACGCTCTTCACAAGGGGTATCTGACGATGTACAGCCTTGTTCTTCTCAACGGCGGTATCGGCACCCGGGTCGCCGCCGGCCAGCCCAAGCAGTTCATCTCCGTCAACGGCATCCCGATCATCGTGTACTCGCTGGTCGCCGCCGACGGGGTCGATGAGATCGACGAGATCGTGCTCAACTACCCCGAGGGGTGGCGCGACGAGGTCGAGAAGCTGGTCATCGACTACGCGATCAAGAAGCCGGTGACGTACGTACCGGCCGGAAAGACCCGCCACGAATCGGTGCGGGCGCTGCTGCCGCACTGCAAGAACGAGCACGTCGTACTCCACGAGACGGCCCGCCCGCTGGTCGACTCCGGCGACTTCCGCAAGATCGTCGACACGCCGCATGACAACGTCAGCTTCATGCTGCAGATCCCGTTCACCGTCGCGCCGGTGGACCCGGACACCAGCAAGGTCACCGGCTCCCTGGACCGCTCGAAGCTGCGCAACGTGCAGCTGCCGCAGAAGTTCCGCAAGGCCGACCTGGTCGCCGCCCACGCGTACGCCGAGCGGGAGGGCGTGGTGTTCACCGAGGACGGCACGCTCGTCACGATCGCCGGCTTCGAGGTGTTCTTCCTGGACGGCTCCGACCGCAACTTCAAGGTCACCACCCCCACCGACGTACGGCTGGCCGGCTTCCTGCTAGGAGGAGACGACACCGATGAGTAAGTCCCTGATGGTCACCGGCGCTTCCAAGGGCATCGGAGCGTCTACCGTCGAGCGCTTCTTCTACGCCGACAACGAGGTCACCGACTTCGTCCTGCTGGCCCGGGAGTCGACCGCGTTCAGCGAGTTCGTCGACAAGCTGAACGCGGACAACCCGCACGGCAAGAAGGTGCACCCGTACCAGATCGATCTGGCTGACCGGGCGCGCACCGTCGGGCTGATGAAGGACGTGATGCGCGAGCACGGCAAGGTCGACATCCTGGTCAACAACGCCGGCTTCACCGCGCCGTGCAGCATCCAGCAGGTGGAGTTCGCCGACTTCGAGCGCACCATCGGGGTCAACCTGTACGCACCGTTCACGATCGTGCAGGAGCTGCTGCACAGCGGGAACACCTTCAACCTGATCGTCAACATCGCCTCCACCGCCGGCATGAACGGGCGTCCGGGGTGGCTGACGTACTCCTCCTCGAAGGCCGCGCTGATCACCATGAGCGAGGTGATGAAGGAGGAGCTGGCGATCTACGGCACCCGGGTGGTCTGCATCTCGCCCGGCCGGTGCGCCACCGACCTCCGCAAGACGCTCGCCCCCGACGAGGACCCGAGCACCATCATGCAGCCGGAGCACGTGGCGGGCGTGATCGAGATGCTCGGCTCAGAAGTCGGCCGGTTCGTCGACAGTCGCAACCTCGTGGTGCGCATGTAGTCATGCCTGACTCCGTGGCCCAGAACCTCTACCACAAGGTCGCCCTCAACGGGCTCCCGCTCGCAGCGCTGGCGGCGTTCACACTCACCCGGTATCCGTGGCTGGGCTACCTGCTGTGCCTGGTCGTGCTGGCGTACAGCTGGCAGCGATTCGGGCTCGAGGGGCTCGGCAAGCACCGGATCGGGCGCGTGATGGTGGTCGCCGCCGTGCTGCTGGAGGTGGCCCGCCCGGACAATGGCCACGAAGGTCTGGGGCTGCCGCTGGCGATCACCGGAGTGCTGCTGATCGGGCTGATCGCGCACGAGCCGATGCTGTCCAAGGCGCTGATGACCGGCAGGTTGCGTACTTCCAACCTGGGGGTCAGCCGCAGCCCGGCCGATCGGCTGCTGCAGCCGCAGTGGGCGTACGTGTTGACCACGCTGCTGACGCTGGCGTTCGGGGTGAGCGCGGCGTTCGACCGGATGCCGTGGACGCTGGCCGGGACCGCGGTCGTGGTCGGGCTGCTGTTCTTCGTCGCGGTGCTCGCGGCGTGGCGGGAGCGGCGCAGCGCGGCGCACCAGATGGACTCGGAAGTGCACGCCGCGGTGGAGCGGGTCGCGCCGAAGTGCATCGTGCACTTCTCGGCGCCGGCCGGGTCGGAGTACCAGCTGCTGATGTGGTTGCCGTACTTCGACCAGATCGGCGAGCCGTACCTGATCGTGCTGCGCGAGGCGCACAGCCAGGCCGTGATCGCGGAGGCGACGGACCGTCCGGTCGTGGTCGCGCCCAGCATCTCCAACCTGGAGCACATGCTGGTGCCCAGCATGCGGGCGGCGTTCTATGTCAACAACGGCATGAAGAACACTCACTGTGTACGGTTCGGCCAGCTGACCCATGTGCAGCTCCTGCACGGCGACTCCGACAAGCCGTCCAGCTACAACCCCATCACCGCGATGTACGACCGGATCTACGTCGCCGGGCAGGCCGGGATCGACCGGTACCACAAGAACGGCGTACACATCCCGACCGAGCAGTTCCGGATCGTGGGCCGGCCGCAGGTGGCCGAGGTCGAGGTGCACAACACCGCGATCAGCGAGGTGGCGAAGCCGACGGTGCTGTACGCCCCCACCTGGACCGGCAACTCCTCCGACGTCGACTACTCGTCGTTGAAGATCGGCGAGAAGATCGTCAAGGCGCTGCTGGCGCGGGGCGTGACGGTGATCCTGCGGGCGCACCCGTACACCGCGCGGCATCCTTCCTCGGCACAGCAGCTGGCCCGGCTGCAGCAGCTGTTGGCGGCCGACGGCGGGCGCCAGCACCGCTGGGGCGCCGCCGCCAGCGCCGCGCTGTCGCTGTTCGACTGCATCAACACCGCCGACGCGCTGATCACCGACGTGAGCGCGGTCGCCTCGGACTGGCTCTACTCGGAGAAGCCCTTTGCGACCACCGACATGCAGCGCGAGGGGGAGCGGTTCGCCGAGACCTTCCCGCTGTGCCAGGCGGCGTACGTGCTCGACCACAAGGCGTCCAATGTGGACGACGTGTTGGATCGGGTGCTGGGCGGCGACCCGCTGGCGGAGGTACGCGGCGAGATGAAGACCTACTACCTCGGCCGGTTCCCCGGCAAGCCGTACGTCGACGGCTTCCTGGACGAGGCGCGCCGCTGCGTACGCGTTGAGG
>JBOGDG010000371.1:0-4084 GCA_050701655.1 Micromonosporaceae bacterium | reverse complement strand
GATCGACTCGGATCCGCAGCTGGCCAGCGACCCGCGTACCGACACCGCGGCGATCCACCTGGTGTACGCCGGCGGCGGCTGGACCGTGGTCGGCAGCGCCCAGCTGGACGGCCGGGTGGCGAAGACCCCGATGGCGTGGACCTCCAGCGACGGAGCGACCTGGCGCCGCCAGCAGGTGCCGTACGGGGACAGCTACGAGGATCTGCAGCGGGTGGCCGGGTACGGCGACGGCCTGGTCGCGGTCGGGCTACGCGGCAACGCGTACGGGGTGTGGCACCGCACCGGCGACCGGTGGCGGCGGGGCGCGACGTTCGGCGGCTTCGACAGCGACGGCAAGGCGGCGCCGTTCGTGTCGGGGCTGGCGGTGTGGCAGCGCGGACTGGTGGTCGGGGTGAGCGACAGCGCAAAGCACCGGCTGTGGCACTCGCCCGACGGCACGAGCTGGCGCGAGGTGACGCCGCCGGCGAAGGTCGGCGTCGGCGGCGAGAAGGTCATGTCGATGGCGACCGCCGGCAGCACACTGGTGCTGCTCACCGACAACGCCGACGGCAGCACCGTCTGGCTCACCGACCAGCTCCGCTAGCCGGCAACACGACCGCACCGGCCGGGCAGCGCCGCTGCGCTGGCCGGCAGCACCGCCGCGGCACCGGGTCACACCACCAGCGCGTCGCCCCATCGGCGGGGAATCCCTCGGGAAGATCGACAAACCGGGGCAATAGATCAGTTCGGGTCTATCGGGCGTACGAGCGGCGGTGTTACTTTCCGACGACCCCTCGACCACGCGTTGCCCGGCAACGCACGCAGGAAGGGCTCATCGATGCGCGTACGCACCGTCGCTGGAGGGCTCGCCGCCCTCGCGCTGGCGATCATCCCCGGAGTCACCCTGGCCAACGCCGGCACCGCGGCGCAGGCTCCTCTGCTGGGCGCGGACTCCGCGCTGGCCGACAAGTACATCGTGGTGCTCAAGGACGGCACCACGAGCCAGACCCTGGGTGCGGCGAAGGCGGCCGCGGGCCGGCTGGGCGGCAGCGTCCACCACAGCTACTCGGCCGCGCTCAACGGCTACGCCGCGACCCTTCCCAGCGCCGCCCTCAACGCGGTACGCGCCGACCGCAGCGTCGCGTACGTGGTGCGCGACGGCGCGGTGAGTGTCTCCGGTGCCCAGAGCCCGACCCCGTCGTGGGGGCTGGACCGGATCGACCAGCGCGCCCTGCCGCTGGACAACACGTACAACTACACCGTGACCGGCGGCAACGTGCACGCGTACGTGATCGACACCGGGATCCGGATCAGCCACAACGACTTCGGCGGGCGCGCCTCGTACGGCACCGACACGGTCGACGGCGACAACAACGCCGACGACTGCCACGGCCACGGCACCCACGTCGCCGGCACGGTGGGCGGTACGGCGCACGGCGTCGCCAAGGAGGTGAGCCTGGTGGGCGTACGGGTGCTCGACTGCAACGGCTCGGGCAGCTGGTCCGGCGTGATCGCCGGCATCGACTGGGTCACCCAGAACGCGGTCAAGCCGGCGGTGGCGAACATGAGCCTTGGCGGCGGCAAGAACCGGGCGGTCAACCAGGCGGTCGCCAGCTCGGTCGCCTCCGGCGTCAGCTACGCCGTGGCCGCCGGCAACAGCAACGCGGACGCCTGCCGGTTCTCCCCCGCCAGCACCCCGACCGCGCTCACGGTCGGCTCGACCGACGACAACGACTCGCGCTCGTCGTTCTCCAACTTCGGTCGCTGCCTCGACATCTTCGCGCCGGGCCGCGGCATCACCTCGACGTGGCACAGCAGCAACACCGCCACCAACACCATCAGCGGTACGTCGATGGCCACCCCGCACGTGGCGGGCGTGGCGGCGCTCTACCTGACCAGCAACCCGGGCGCCAGCCCGGCACAGGTCAGCGACGCGCTGGTCTCCGGCGGCACTCCCGGCGTGGTCGGCAACGCCGGCCGCAAGTCGCCGAACGTACTGCTCTACTCGCTGCTCTGACCCTGACAGCGCAATGGTGGCGGCTCCGGCATCCGGGGCCGCCACCGTCGCGTTCCAACGCGCTCAGCCCGGTCGGCGGTCCACCGCCCGGACGCCGATCGCCCGGTGCAGCGCCAGCGCGGCGTCGGCCATCGCCTCGCGGGCGCGGCGGCTGAAGCCGAAGAAGTTGGCGTACCCGTGAATCAGATCGTCGAAGCGCCGCAGCGTGACGGGCACGCCGGCCTCGGTGAGCCGGTGCGCGAAGGCCTCTCCCTCGTCGCAGAGCGGATCGAACCCGGCGACCGCCAGGTACGCCGGCGGCAGCTCCGACAGGTCGGGCGCGAGCAGCGGCGACGCCAACGGGTTCGCCTTCTCCTCGGGGGCCACGTAGTGGTCGCCGAACCAGTTCATGTCCTCGTCGGTGAGGAAGAACCCCTCGCCGTACGCGTCGCGGGAGGGCCGGCGGGTGGTGTGGTCGGTGCCCGGGTAGAACAGCAGCTGGTACGCCGGCCGCGCCCCGCCGTCGGCCACCGCCTGCAGCGCGGTGACGATCGCGAGGTTGCCGCCCGCGCTGTCGCCCCCGACGGCGATCGCGTCCGGATCGACGCCCAGCTCGTCGGCGTGGGCGACGGCGTACCGGAATCCGGCGTACGCGTCGTGCGCTGGCGCCGGGAACGGATGCTCCGGAGCCAGCCGGTACGCCACCGAGAGCACCTTCACCCCGGCGTGCCGAGCCAGGTACCGGCACACGTGGTCGTGGCTGTCGAGGCTGCCGACCACCCAGCCGCCGCCGTGGTAGAAGACCAGCAGTCCGTTGCCGGGCGCGCGCTCGCCAGGCGTGTAGAGCCGGCCCGCCAGCCCGTCCGGCAGGCTGACCGTACGGGTCGCGACGCCGCGTACTAGTGGACCGCGCACGATCGGCGTACCTTCCTCGACCTCCCGCCGGGCCGCCTCCGGGGTGGTGTGCACCAGCCCGCGTCCGGTGAGCGACTGCAGCTTGATGAACAGCTGCATGTCGAGGTCGAGCTGCTGGTCGCCGATGCGTACGGGTGGGCCGGCCAGCGCCCGGCGGGCCGCCGCCGGCAACGAGAAGAGCATCCTGACACTGGCCGCCTGCGCGGCGACGGGGGCGTTTCCCAACCAGGTCCGCATCGATTCCTCCAGCTCGGTTGTCCGCACCTTACCCACCGGTAGCCTCGGCTCGCACCACTCGGCGGTACCTTGATCCGATGACCGCGCCGACCCGACGCGCCTGGCTGCGCATCATGACGCCCCGCTCGGCCGACGAGCGGCATCGCACCGCCACCCCGCTGGAGCTGTTCTTCGACCTGTGCTTCGTGGTCGCGGTGGCGATCGCCGCCGAACGGCTGCACCACGCACTCTCCGAAGGACACGTGCTCGACGCGCTGCCGTGGTACCTGCTGATGTTCTTCGCCATCTGGTGGGCGTGGATGAACTTCACCTGGTTCGCCTCGGCGTACGACCCCGACGACGGGCCGTACCGGGTGACCACGCTGGTGCAGATCGCCGGCGTACTGGTCTTCGCCGGCGGGATCGGGCCGGCGTTCGACCGCGGCGACCTGCGTACCGTCGTCGCCGGGTACGTGATCATGCGGCTGGCGATGGTCACCCAGTGGCTGCGGGTGAGCCGCTCCGACCCGGATCGCCGTACCGGCGCCCTGCGGTACGCGGGCGGCATCGCGACCGTGCAGCTGCTCTGGCTCCTGCGGCTGTGGACCCCGCCGAGCTGGGCGCTGCTGACCATCACGGCGCTGGTGCTCGCCGAGCTGGCGGTGCCGATCTGGGCGGAACGCGCGACGCCGACCACCTGGCACCCGCACCACATCACCGAGCGGTACGGTCTGTTCACCATCATCGTGCTCGGCGAGTCGATCCTCGCCGCCACCATGGCGGTGCAGACCGCGATCGGCGGCGGCCACGGCGACGTACGGCTGTTGGTGCTGGCGGGCACCGGCCTGGTGATCGTGTTCGCGCTCTGGTGGCTGTACTTCGACCAGCCCGTACACCACCTGTTGCGGTCCCTGCCCACCGCGATTTTCTGGGGGTACGGGCACTTCGTGGTCTTCGCCGCCGTGGCCGCCGTCGGCG
>JBOGDG010000370.1:0-4092 GCA_050701655.1 Micromonosporaceae bacterium | reverse complement strand
GCCCTGGGGCGCCCACTCGGGGTCGGCGTACATGGTGAGCGCGGCCATCGCCTGCCGGGTGGTCACGGTGACCAGGTTGACGTCGCGCTCGGCGGGCAGCCCGGCGACGGTCTGTGCCACGTAGTCGCGCGCCGGCAGCTCGGCGTCGCGGGTGGCGTCCCAGGCGGCGGCCCAGCACAGTGCGCGGGGCAGCGGCGAGGCGAACCCGGCGATGTGCTCGACTACGGTCGCGGCCGAGTGGGGATCGAGCCGCAGCTTCGCGTACGTCAGGTCGTCGTCGTTGACCAGCAGCACGTCCGGCGCCTCGACCCCGACCAGCTGCGGCAGCTGCGTACGCTCACCGGACACGTCCAGCTCGAGCCGGTCCCGGCGTACCAACTCATTGTCTTGAAGGTCGTAGAGGCCGATGGCGAGCCGGTGGGTACGCAGCGTCGGGTACCCGGCCGGCGCCTCCTGCTGGATCACCACCGAGGTGTAGCGCCCGTCGGCACCGATCTCCACGATCGGGCGCAGTGTGTTGACCTGCGCGGTCTCCAGCCACTCGGCGGCGAACTTGCGCAGCTCCCGCCCCGACGCCGCCTCCAGCGCGGTCAGCAGGTCGTCGAAGACGGCGTTGCCCCACTGGTGCGCGGCGAAGTACGCCCGCAGCCCGGTGACGAACGCGTCGATCCCGACGTACGCCGCCAGCTGCTTGATCACGCTGGCGCCTTTGGCGTACGTGATGCCGTCGAAGTTGACCTCCACCGCCGCGACGTCCGGGATGTCGCAGAACACCGGGTGTGTGGAGGAGAGCTGATCCTGCCGGTAGCCCCACGCCTTGCGCTGCGCCAGGAACGTCGACCACGCGTCGGAGAACCGGGTCGTCTCGGCCATGCACCAGTGGCTGGCCCACTCGGCGAACGACTCGTTCAGCCACAGGTCGTCCCACCAGGTCATCGTCACCAGGTCGCCGAACCACATGTGGGCCAGCTCGTGCAGGATCGTGTTGGCGCGCTGCTCGTACTCGAAGTTGGTGACCGTCGAGCGGAACACGTAGTGGTCCTCGGAGATGGTGACGCAGCCGAAGTTCTCCATCGCGCCCGCGTTGTACTCCGGGACGAACAGCTGGTCGTACTTCGGCAGCGGATAGCGGATGCCGAACTGCTGGTGGAAGAAGTCGAAGCCCTGCTTGGTGATGCCGAGAACGTCGTCGGCGTCGAGGTGTTCGGCCATCGAGGCACGGCAGTAGACCGCCAGATCGATGCCGTCGTGCTGGTCGCGCACCACGTGGTACGGGCCGGCGCAGACCGCGGTGATGTACGTACTCATCAGCGGGCTCTGGGCGAAGTGCACGGTCTTGGAGTCGCCGTCGACCTGCTCGGAGTCGACCGGCATGTTCGTGATCGCCCGCCAGCCCGCGGGCACGGTGATGTGGAACGTGAACCGCGACTTGAGATCCGGCTGGTCGAAGCAGGCGTACGCCCGCTGCGCGTCGGTGGTCTCGAACTGGCTGTAGAGGTACGTGGCCCCGTCCACCGGATCGCTGGCCCGGTGTACGCCCTGGCCGCTGTGCGAGTAGTGGAAGTCCGCCTCGATGACCAGCGTGTTCTCTGCGGCCAGCCCCGGCAGGGTGAGCCCGGTCTCGGGGGTCCAGCTCGACAGGTCCAGTGCGGTGCCGTTCAGGGTGGCGCTGCGCACCCGGTCGGCGGCGACCTCGATGAAGGTCTCCGCGCCGGGCTCGGCACAGGTGAAGACGATTTCAGAACGTGCCGGGAAGGTACGTTGAGCCGCATCCGCGGCGCCGTTCAGGTCAACGGTCACGTCGTAGGACGCGACGTTGAGCAGCCGAGCTCGCTCGGTTGCCTCGGCGCGGACCAGGTTGCGGATGCCAGCCACGTGTTCCTCCGGGTTGGTGGATTTTCCTCTCCGCGAGTGTGACACGGTGGCCTCTCACTCCGCTCACAGGCGGAGATCAGATAGGGCTGGGACGAGGGAATCTCACATGGAAGGAGTGGCCGCCGTCACGGGCACTTACCGCCGGGGCCGCTCGCCCGGGTCCGGCGGGCTTGGGTAGCGTCATTGGGCGGCGTGGTTTGGGCGGCGTGGTGCCGCACCGGCAGGAGAGGCTTCGATGACGATCGCGTACCCGATCGAGCGCGCGTGGGTGTCCACCGGCGGCACCGGCGCGCAGAACTACGACGAGTTCGCCGATGACGCCGAGATCACGGCGATCATCCAGGCCAACCCGGCGAGCGCGCTCGGGATCGAGATGCCGCACCGTACCCCCGAGGCGGTCGCGGCGGGGGAGTCGTTCGCGACGGCGCTGCCGGCCGCGGCGGCCCGGCTGCAGGCGCTGCAGGACGACGGTCACTTCCGAGCCGCGCAGCACGCGGCCGCGGTATACCGGATCAGCGGAGCCGACGGTACGGCGTACGGGTTGTTCTGCATGATCGACACCGACCAGATCTCGACCTCGGCCGACGAGCCGGGGCTGGTGATCCGCAACGAGGACGTGTTCGCCGAGAAGGTGAAGGAACGTACCGCGCTCGCCGAGGCGACCGGGCACCTGCTCTCACCCGTACTGCTGCTGCAGACCGGGAAGGGCGCCGAGCTGCAGGGGGCGCTGCGGGCCGCGACCGAGCAGCTGGCCGAGCCCGCGGTCACCGACACCGACCCGCAGCAGCGCGAACACGCGATCTGGCTGGTCGAGCCGTCCCCGCTGGCCGACGAGCTGCTCGGGCTGGCCGGCGGTGGCGAGCTGATCGTCGCCGACGGCAACCACCGCTCGCTCGCCGCGCAGACCGGGGGGCTGCGGCGGTTCCTCGCGGTGGTGACCACGCCCGACTCGGTGGTGATCCAGCCGTACAACCGCCTGGTCAGCGAGCTGGTGCTGCCGGTGGAGGAGCTGCTCGTGCTGCTGCGCGCCCGCCGCGCCAAGGTCGAGGAGCTGCCGGGCCGCCCGGACGTGCCCACCACCGGCGGCATCATCCACGTGTACGCCGGCGGCAAGGGCTACGCCGTCCGGCTCCCCGCCCCGCCCGACGGCAGCGTCGTCGAGCGGCTGGATCACTCCGTGGTGGAGCAGGTGCTGTTCCGTACCACTCTGGGGCTGGATCCGGGTGACAAGCGGATCACGTACGTCGGCGGCGACTACCCGGCGAGCTGGCTCTGCGACGAGGTGGACGCCGGGCGGGCCGCGTTGGCCGTGCTGATCGCACCCGTCACCGTGGACGACTTCGTGGCGGTCAACCTGGACCGGCAGAAGATGCCGCGCAAGAGCACGTGGTTCACCCCGAAGGCGCGGGCCGGGCTGGTGCTCGCCGAGCTGCCGGCCGGGGACTGACCCGGTGCCACTTCACCCGCAGACCGTCGCGGCGATCGGGGCACAGCCCGTGGTGCCGCTGACCATGGAGACTCTGGCCGCGTCGCGGGCCAGCATGCGCGACTCGGTCGTCACCGAGGTCGGCGCCCACGGCGTGATGGTGCCGGTGGTACGCGACGTCGACGCCGGCGGCGTACCGTGCCGGCTGTACGACCCGCGCAACGGCCACGGCGCGCCGGTGGTGGTGTACGCGCACGGCGGCGGCTGGTTGATGGGCGATCTGGACACCCACGACGGGCTGTGCCGGCGGCTCGCCGACCGGTCCGGCTGCGCGGTGCTGTCGGTGGCGTACCGGCTGGCGCCGGAGCACCCCTGGCCGGCGGCGATCGAGGACGTGGAGACCGCGGTCGAGTGGCTGCGCTCGAACGCCGCCGAGCACGGTGTGGACGCCGGCCGCCTGGCGATCGCCGGAGACAGCGCCGGCGGTCATCTCGCCACCGTGGTCGCCCGCCGGGCCCGCGACGCTGGTCGCGGGTACGCGTACCAGGTGTTGATCTACCCGGTGATCGATCCGGGGATGGCGACGGAGTCGTACCACGTGCACACCGGGCTGGGGCTGGACGCGGAGGCGATGCGGTTCTTCTGGGATGCGTTCTGCCCCGCCGGGGTGGATCGCGGCCAGCCGGATGTCGCGCCGCTGACCGCCGAGCTGGCGGGGCTGCCGCCGACGCTGGTGATCACCGCCGAGTACGACCCGCTGTGCGACGAGGGCGAGACGTACGCGTACGCGC
>JBOGDG010000369.1:0-4107 GCA_050701655.1 Micromonosporaceae bacterium | reverse complement strand
CCCGGGCCGCGGCCGCCCGGCCCACGCCCGCCGCCGCCCGGCCCGTAACCGGGCTGGTCCCGGTAGCCGGGGCGCGCTGTGCCGCGTGGCGGTGCGCTGCCGACCCGGGCACTGCCGCTCACCCGGGCACTGCCGGACACCGACGCACGACCAGACATCCGCGAGGTAGCCATAGCCCCCAGGGTAGATACGCCGCGCGAGCCATCCGATCCAGGGGAGGGTTTCGGCCCGCCGTATCGGAAAAATCAGCCTTACTTGGTACGGGTCCCCTGGGCTTCTGGCCGCAGTACCCACGGCTCGAGGCGGGTGTAGCCGCGTACCGCCGCCCGGGGCGTACGCCGGAGCCGGTAGCCGGGTACGCCGGTGAGCGCTTCGCGCAGCGTACGGTCCACCAGCACCGTGCCGGCGCGGGCCAGCGACGTGAGCCGGGCGGCGACGTTGACCACCGGCCCGTACACGTCGCCGAGCCGACTCAGCACCGGGCCGTACGCCATCCCGACCCGCAGCTTCGGGAACTCCTCGTCGGTGTCGATCCGGCTCGCCAGCTCCACCGCGATCGCGGCGGCATCCGCGGGGACGTCGGCGACGAACAGCACCTCGTCGCCTATCGTCTTGATCACGCGGCCGTGCGCCTCGGCGATGATCTCCGCCGCCGTACCCTCGAAGTGCTCTATGAACTCCGCGAGCTCCTCGTCGGTGATGGTGCGGCTGAGCCGGGTGAAGCTGACGATGTCGGCGAAGCCGACCACCAGCGGAGCCGACGCCGGGTCACCCGCCGGCACCGCCAGCACCCGGCCGGCGGCGGCGAGCAGGTGGCGCCGCCAGACATGTGACTGCAGCCGCTCGATCACCGGCACCAGCGCCGCCACCGCGTCCACGGTCCCCGGCCGGGCGGTGCCGTCGGAATCGACCAGTACGTCACGTAGCACCTGGCTCTGCCACTCGGCCAGCCGCGACATGCTCTGGCCCAGCGACCGCGACAGCGACGCCTCGGTCTCCGGCTCCACCACCCCGAGCTGCACCAGCGACGCCAGCAGCTGCAGCGCTTCCACGTCGAAGTCGTTGAAGACCACGTCGTCGTCGCCGACGCTGGCGAAGCCCATCGCCCGCCACAGCCGCTCCGCACGATTCAGCGGTACGCCGGCCAGCTCCGCGACCTGGAGCCGGTTGTAGCGCGGCTCGCCGCTGAGCAGCACCGTCTCCAGCTCGGCCAACAGCGCGGCCTGATCCTCCATCGACTGCGCTACCTGATCCGCTGTCAGCCCTGGTCGGGCGACTGGTACGCCGCCGTACGCTCGGCGACCGCGGCGTCCACCGCCTGCCGGAAGCTGGGCACCCGCTGGTACAGATCGGTGAACGCCTCGCCGGTCAGGTGCAGCAGTCGCAGCGGCGTCGAGGCCGACACCGTCGCGCTGCGCAGCTTGTGGTCGCGCAACGCCATCTCGCCGACCAGGTCGCCGGGGCCCAGCTCGGCCAGCTGGTCGCCGCCGGAGTGCACCACCGCGGTGCCCTCCAGGATCAGGTACGCCTTGTCCGCCGGCGTCTTCTCCCAGATCAGCGACCAGCCTTCGGGGACGGTGACCTCACGGCCGGCCCGGCACACCTCGCGCATCTCACCCTCGGCGAGATCGCAGAACCGGGGAATGTCCTTCAGCGGCTTCGGATCTTGCAGAAGTCCCATAGCGCCCTCTTCACACGTCTGCCCCGAAAACGGACCGATGTTACTGGAGCGTACCGATGAATGGGCTGTTTAGACCGCGAGACCCAGGTGGCGGGAGAAGTACTCGATGGTGCGGCGGAGGCCTACCTCGGGCGGGACCAGGGGCTCGTAGCCGAGCTCGGTGCGGGCGAGGGTGAGATCCGGGCGCCGTACGTTGGGGTCGTCGGCGGGGCGCGGCACGTACGTGATGTGCGACATCGAGCCGGTCAGCTTGACGATGGTCTCGGCCAGCTCCCGCATCGTCAGCTCGTGCTCGGTGCCGACGTTGACCGGCTCGGTCAGGTCGGAGTCGAGCACCAGCAGGATGCCGCGTACCAGGTCATCGATGTAGCAGATGGAACGGGTCTGGGAGCCGTCGCCCGCCACCGTCACCGGCTCGCCGCGCAGCGCCTGCGTGATGAACGTCGGGATCGCCCGCCCGTCGTCGGGCCGCATCATGGGGCCGTAGCTATTGAAAATCCGTACGATCCCGATGTCGAGGCCGTGCAGCCGGTGGTACGCGCTCGCGGCCGCCTCGGAGAAGCGCTTCGCCTCGTCGTACACACTGCGTTGTCCAATGGGGTTGACGTTGCCCCAGTAGGACTCCGGCTGCGGATGCACCTGCGGGTCGCCGTACACCTCGGAGGTGGAGGCGAGCAGGAAGCGGGCACCGTCGGCAAGCGCCCGGTCCAGGCAGGCGAAGGTGCCCAGCGAGTCGACCTTGAGGATCTCGATCGGCAGCTTCGCGAAGTCCGTGGGGCTGGCGGGGCAGGCGAAGTGCAGGATCGCGTCGAACCGCTCGGCGAGCGGGCCGGCGTCGGGCAACCCCTCGGAGATGTCGGCCTCGACCAGCGCAAACCGTGGGTTGGCGCTCAGGTGGCCCACGTTGTCCTTCCACCCGGTGACCAGGTTGTCGAGCGCGACCACCTCGCAACCACGCGCGATCAGAGCATCCACCAGGTGGGAGCCGACGAAGCCGGCGCCACCGGTTACTAACACCCGGTGACCGTCGCCGTACCGCTGCGGGACCTTCGCCATAATCGGCCAGCCTACTGAAGCCACCGTCGCCGCCTGGTAACGCCCGTCACGGCTCGCCAATCCAGCGCCAGACCGTGAGCTGCCCGTTACGATCAGCGCATGCTGCTGGAGCGGTGGCACGTTGGTGGCACTGGGCGCTCCTCGTGCTGGCCGTGCTGGCGCTGGTACTGCAGCTGCTGGCCCGTGACCCGGCGCGGCGCGGCGGCTGGTTCTCCACGCTCCACCTGACCGCGCTCACCATGATCACCGTCACCGGCATCGTGTACGCGGTCATCCTGGCCGCGATCTGGAAGCCGGAGGGCTGGTACCGGGTCGCCGACCAGACGCTGCACTACGCGGTGCCGATCGGGTTCGTGCTCGGGTACCTGCTGTTCGGGCCACGGCCGTTCATCACGTACGCCGACGGCGGCGTCACCCGGCGCTTCTATCCGTACCACTTCATCGACGTGGACGTGCTCGGCTACGGCCCCGTGTTGGCCAACATCGCCGGCGTGGTCGTCCTCATGCTCGCCGTAGGCGCCCTCTTCTGGCTCCTCGACCGCAAGCTCCCCGCCCGCCTGTGACTCAGTCCGGGTTGTCCAGCCGCCGGTAGCGGCCTCGGTAGTGGAGCAGGGGCGGGTCGGTGCCCAGGGTGACGTGCTCGATGGTGGCCTCGACCAGGTGGCTCCAGCCGGCGTTGTGGGTGGTGGTGAGGCGGCATCCCGCCCAGGAGGTGACGCCGTCCAGCACGGGCCCCCACTCGGTGTCGCGCCACTCGTCCTGGCGGAACAGGCCGCCCGGCGCGGGGTCGATGCCGCCGAACCGCCCCGCGACTCCCTGGTGCGCCGGCGCCAACACCTGGATGGTGAACACCCCGGCATCGGTGAGCGCCTCGTACAGGTCGGAGTCGGGGTCGAGCAGGCCGTACGCCCGGCCCGGGTCACCGTCGGCGATCAGCGTCGAGGCGACCGTGAGGCCGGCCGGGCCGGGCGCGGTCCACAAGGTGACGGCGGCGGGGAGCCGGCCGCGCAGGCGGCGTACCGGGCTGCGTGCCTCGTCCGGATCCGCGAACGGGTGTACGTCGTGGATCTCCCCACCAGCCTCGATACTCACACCCCCGATCCTGCCACCCAGCAGCGCCGCGGGCCGCAGCCGCCGCCCCCCCCGCCCCCATCCACCCGATCTTGAAGTCGTAGTGCCGCCATTTCGGACAGCCGCCATTTCGACACTGCGATTTCAAGATCCAGAAGAAGTGATGTGGTACAGGGGGACCCGGCTCTGCCAGGGGGCGGCGTGTTCTAGTTGGGCGGCTACGCGTAGCAGCAGGTCTTCGCGGCCGTGGGCGGCGACGAGCTGGACCCCGATCGGGAGGCCGTCGGCGCTCTGCCCCA
>JBOGDG010000368.1:0-4116 GCA_050701655.1 Micromonosporaceae bacterium | reverse complement strand
GCGCAGGGCGGCTCGTGCGGCGGCAGCGCCACCGGCGCCTCGGTCGGCCGCAACGTCAACCAGCCGGTCGCCGGCAAGACCGGTACCACCGACGACAACAAGGCGTCGTGGTTCGCCGGCTACACGCCGAAGCTCGCCGGCGCGACATTCGAGACCGACCCGGATAATTTCGACAACTCGGTCTACAGCCTCACCGACACCACGTACCTCTTCGGTGAGACGCTCCGCGACTACTACGGCAACAAGCAGCTCAAGAACTTCCCGAAGCCGCCGAACAGCCTCGCCAAGGGCGACATGGTGTCGCTGCCCGGGGTCACCTGCCGCAGCCCCGAAGAGGCGAAGCGGATCCTGGAAGAGGCCGGCTTCAAGGTACGGGAGTATCCCGACCGAGTGCCGTCGGAGTGCGGCGCCGGCTCGGTGGCGTACGTGAAGCCCGCCGGCCAGGCGCCGAAGGGCGGATACGTCACGATCTTCCTCAGCAACGGCGAGAAGCCGAAGCCGGACCCGTCCAAGTCGCCGAAGCCCCCCGGCGGCCCGACAGACCCACCGGACGAGAGACCCTGCCACCCGACCCCGCGCGACCCCTGCTGGCCGGACGACGACTGACCGGTCGCCGCCTACCTGGTCGCCCGTGAGGTGACGGCTCAGGCGGTGAGCTGGCGGCGTACCTCCTCGGAGAGCTTGCGCCCGTCAGCCCGCCCGGCGGCCTTCGCCTGCACCGCCTTCATCGCCTGACCCATCTGCTGCATGCCCGACAACTCGTGCTCAGCCAGGGTCTCGCGTACCAGCGCGGCCACCTCGTCGTCGGAGAGCTGCTTCGGCAGATACGCCGCCAGCGCCTGCTCCTCGGCCCGCTCCTTGGCCGCCAGCTCCGGCCGGCTCGCCGCGTCGAACGCCTCCGCCGCCTCGCGCCGCTTCTTCGCCTCCTTGGTCAACACCGCCAGCACCTCGTCGTCGCCGAGCTCGCGGGCCTGCTTGCCGGAAACCTCCGCGTTGCGTACGGCCGTCAGCGCCATCCGCAGCGTCGAGGTCAGCAGCTCGTCGCGCGCCTTCATGGCGACCCGCAGGTCGCTCTTCAGCCGTTCCTTCAGTGGGCGAGTGAGTTGACTCATGGCGGAAAAACTACCCTGGCAGGTATGCGCAGAGGTACTGCATTGACGCTTGCCGGTCTCGGCGCCCTCGGTCTGGGCGTTCTCGGGTACGCCACACTCGTGGAGCGGGTGCGCTACACGCTGCGCCGGTACGACGTACCACTGCTGGAGCCCGACACCGAGCCGCTGCGGGTGCTGCAGATCTCCGACCTGCACATAACACCCGGCCAGCGCGGCAAGCAGGAGTGGGTGGCCGGGCTGGCCGCGCTCGACCCCGACCTGGTGCTGCTCACCGGCGACAACCTGGCCGACGACGCGGCGGTGCCGGCCGTGGTCGACGCGCTCTCGCCGCTGCTCGACCGACCCGGCGCCTTCGTCTTCGGCTCCAACGACTACTACGGCCCGGTGTTGAAGAACCCGTTCACGTACTTCAACCCGAACAGCGAGCGGCTCCTCGGTGAAGAGCTCCCGTGGCAGGAGCTACGTGACGTGCTCGTCGACGCCGGCTGGGCAGACCTGAACAACGCGCGTACCGTCCTGAAGACCGTCGGCCGGATCGTCGAGCTGGTCGGCGTCGACGACCCCCACCTGGAGCGGGACCGGTACGACTCCGTGGCCGGGGTGGTGTCTCCAGAGGCAGAGGTGCACCTCGGCCTCACCCACTCCCCCGAGCCGTGGGTGCTCGACAAGATGGCCGCCGACGGGTTCTCGCTGCTGGTCGCCGGCCACACCCACGGCGGCCAGGTCTGCGTACCGGGGTACGGCGCTCTGGTCACCAACTGCGAGCTCGACCGCCGGATGGCCCGCGGACTACACCGGTACGGCCCCGCCTGGCTGCACGTCTCCGCCGGCCTCGGCACCAGCCCGTACGCCCCCGTACGGTTCGCCTGCCCACCCGAGGCCAGCCTGCTCACTCTGATCCCCCAAAGCTGACCCGACCGGCCCGTCCGGCCCCCTGGTTGACCATGCGTGGGACGCCCAGCCGCGCCACATCCCGGTAACGCCCTGCCCAGCGCCCAGCGCCTGATCACTTCCGGGCCCGCGCCCCGTACGACGTGCCAGCCAGCCGACGGATACCCCCGCGCGATCTCCCTGGCGCGTCGGCTACTATTGCCGACGGCACTCGGGGTGTGGCGCAGCTTGGCAGCGCGCTTCGTTCGGGACGAAGAGGCCGTGGGTTCAAATCCCGCCACCCCGACCGTGATCAAGGCCCTGACCAGCGGAAACGCGGGTCGGGGCCATGATCATTATTACCTCGAACACGACTCGCTCACCCTTTACTCATCCTTTTCACACCTGTGGCGCTCCACGTCTTCGGGATCCCGGTGAAGCTGGCGCCTGCCTGCACCTCGGCACGAGAGAAGCGGGAAGCAGTCACGCCGAGTCGGCCCGGCGGTGCTCAAAGCCTCGTGTCGAAACACGCTGGCCGCCTGTGTGATCGGAGCCCGGTAGTCCTGCTCCCTACCGCCTTGCGGGTGCTCGGGCTCGCTTCTGTGCCGCTCGCTGCGCGATGAGCCGGGCTCCGGTGGTGTTGAGGCGCCACCGGGCGAATTCGACGCTGACGTCGTAGAGGTCGGCGACCTCCTCATCGCTCATGTTCTTCACCGCGGCCCGACGTGCGGCGGCTGCGGGGAGGAGGAGTTCGCCGGAAAGTTCCGTAGCCTCCTGCTCCATCTGCTTGGTCGATGGGTTGCGGCAGCCGCGCTTGCCGTCGGTGAACAGGATCCGGTCGAACTCGTGTTCAAGCAGCAGGTGTGCCATCTCATGGGCCAGGTTGGACCGGCGACGGCGAGGCGTGTGGACCGGGTTCTCGACGATGAACTGGCCGGTCCCGTTCGGCACGAGTGCGGCCGACCAGACTCCTGGCTGCATCTTGGTGAAGTAATCGATCGCTTCCTGTGGACAGCCAGCTTCGGCGAGGTCGGCCAGCGAGTACACGTCGACGCCGTGTTCCTCGGCGAGGCGGTAAGGGCACAGCGGCTGGAACTCGGTCAGGCCGAGATCTACACGGCGGATCTCGGTGGCTAACCGCCCGAGTTCAGCCTTATTCCACCTCTTTGCCATAGCTCATCGGCGTCGATCTGCGCGGCGTGCGGTGTTCAGTCGAAGTGCCGCCTCAAACACCTCCTGGAGACGCTCCTTCTCCTCCTCGCCGAAGTCGGTGCGGGCACGCAAGAGGGCGCTGACCTCTGCGAGCAGCTCCGGTTGTTCCGTGCCGGCCTGGTTGGGATCGGGACTGTTGTCCGTCGTGAAGGTTTCGCCGGGCATCTTGAGCCACTTCGTAAGCGAGAGGAACGCGTCAACGTCGGGCCGGTCGCCGTTGGCGAGACGGGTCATCGTTGAGGGACTGCAGCCCACCTCCGCGGCCAGCTGCCGCCATGACAGGCCCTTGCTCCGTCTTGCCCCATCGAGAGCGGCGTACAGCCGAGACACGTCAATCTTGGTCTTGGTCCTGGTCATGGACTGAGGTCCCCTCTGATGGATGGATCACCTTTCTATCAGTGTTCGACGAACAAAACACCGCTGTGGTAGTGTTCGACATCTCAAATGCTATCGCGATCTCGTCACACATACAAGATCTGCGACTGACTCAGTCAACTCCTCGTACGGAGGCGCTCCGTGAAGCACACCGACTACTTCGACAACTTCCTGAAGAACACGGTGAACCTCAGCCAGTTCAACCTCGACACCCTCGAAGGTCGCGTCGAGTCGATCTACGGCGCACTCAAGGCCGACCCAGACCTCGGCCCCCGGATCATCAAGAAGATCCCCCAGGGTTCGTGGGCGCAGAGGACGATCATTAGCCCTCAGAACGGCAAGGCCTTCGACGCAGACGTCATGCTGCAGATGAAGGAGGAGCCGGACTGGTCGGACAACGTGAAGCAGTACATCGCAGCGCTGTACAAGGTGATCCACAATCACTCGACCTACGGGAAGATGCCGCACAACAAGAAGTGCCGCTGCGTGTACATCGAGTACGCCAACAACGCGATGCATGTCGACATCGTCCCGTTCGTGATCCTCG
>JBOGDG010000367.1:0-4119 GCA_050701655.1 Micromonosporaceae bacterium | reverse complement strand
CCGCATACCCGGCATGACTGGGGTACGTACACCGTCGCGGAATCGCCGTCCGGGTCGACCGCGGACATGGCTTCCATGATCTTGCCAGCGGCCTCGCACCGGTAGCACGGCACGTGGACCGTCATCACAGCGGCGGGCGAGCGATTCGGTTTCGGCATCGGCTCCACGCTACAACAGCGGTCCACGGTCGCCGGGGACGACGGGCGGCGCGCTACAGGGCAGGCGCTACAGCAGCAGCCAGCGGCCGCCGAGCACCGCGGCGGCGAGCGAGAAGCCGCCGAACAGCACCACCCAGAACAGGCCGGCGACACCGGTGAGCCGGGCGAGCTGGTCGGCGTCGGAGTCCGGCGCCTGCCGGTGGCCGCGTTTGCGTTGCAGCTCGATCACCGGCCAGATCCCGCCGAGCAGCAGGAACCAGGTGAAGAAGTACGCGAATCCGGACTGCAGCTGCGGCTCGCCGAACCACGACACCGCGAAGATCACGCCACCGGT
Organism: Micromonosporaceae bacterium; assembly: GCA_050701655.1. Taxonomy (GTDB): domain Bacteria; phylum Actinomycetota; class Actinomycetes; order Mycobacteriales; family Micromonosporaceae; genus WHSM01. Next base: position 3,627 of record JBOGDG010000367.1, on the reverse strand, counting down.
GACCAGCACCGAGACCACGCCGTACACGTTGCGGATCGCGACCAGCAGCAACACCAGCAGCGCGATGCTCAGCCACAGCAGCAGGGTCACCCGGTCCAGCGCCAGTACGCCCGCGTACGCCGCCCCCAGCAGCGGGGCCGCGGTGTAGCCGGCGAGGATCGTGAACACCATCCCCGGGCCGGTCGGCCGTCCCACCGACACGGTGACCCCGGAGGTGTCCGAGTGCAGCCGGATGCCGCGCAGCCGCCGCCCCGTCAGCAGCGCCACGGTCGCGTGCCCACCCTCGTGCACGATCGTGATCACGTTGCGGGCCACCCGCCACACCGGCCGGTACGCCACCGCCAGCAGCGCCGCCACGCCGGTGGCCGCCACCATCCACAGCGGGGGGTTGGGCTGGGCGATGAACAGCAGCTCCAGCAGCTCTCCGAAGGTGCGTAGCTCCATGGGCGTCCTCGAGGTCGGCTCGCCCGGCGCGTGACACGCCGGGCGAGGCACAACCTATCGAAGCGAGGCCACCCGCACGGACCCGGCGCGCCCGTGCGGCTATCCGGCTACGGCCTGACCGGCCCCAGGTAGTGCAGGTACGGCTTGCGCCGGGCTCGGAAGTCGGCCAGCTCGTCCGCCCAGGCGCCGACCACGTCGTCGACCCCGGCACCGGCGTCGATCTGCTGCCGCAGCCGGGTGGAGCCGGTCAGCTTGTCGATCCAGTACGGCCGCCGGGTGTCCCACGAGTCGACCCGCCAGGCGAAGTCGGGATCCCGTTTCGCGTCGACCAGCATCGCGACGCCGGTCAGCATCGGGTCGTACGCGTACCGGTCGGTGAGTTTCACCTCGACGCCGTTGCACAGCTCGTTGGGGAACTTCGACGCTCCCGCCAGTGGCCGGAAATACGCCTCCCGGAACCGCACCCCGGGCAGCCGGCGCGCCGCGATCCGGTCACCCCAGTGGTAGTCCATCGACGGGCCGCCGATCAGCTCGAACGGCCGGGTGGTGCCGCGCCCCTCGGCGATGTTCGCGACCCCCTCGAACATCGCGGTGCCGGGGTAGACCAGCGCGGTGTCCGGGGTGGGCATGTTCGGGCTGGGCAGCACCCACGGCAGGGCGGTGTCGTCGTAGAGCACGTCGCGGCGCCAGCCCTTGGCCCACACCACGTCCAGCTCGACCGCGCCTTCCTCCCGCGCCAGGAACTCGGCGTTGAAGAACCTGGCCAGCTCGCCGACGGTCATCCCGTGCTGCTGCACGATCTCCCGTACCCCGACCCCCGATGTGTACGCCGGGGTCATCATCGGCCCGTACGCCTCGCCGCCGATCGGGTTCGGCCGGTCGAGCACCACGTACCGCAGGCCGAGCCGCGCGGCGGCCACCATCGACCGGTACATCGTCCAGATGTAGGTGTAGAACCGGGCGCCCACGTCCTGGATGTCGAAGACGACGGTCTCCACACCTGCCTTGCCGAACATGGTCGCGAACTTCGTCTCGTTGGCGCCGTACGCGTCGTAGATCGTCAGCCCGGTGCGTTCGTCGATGCCGGTGCCTTCGCTGCCGCCGGCCTGGGCGGAGCCACGGAAGCCGTGCTCCGGGCCGAACACCGCGACGATGTCCACCCGGTCGTCGGCGTGCATCAGGTCCACACCGTGTATGTAGTCCCGGTTCACCCCGGTGGGATTGGAGATCACCCCGACCTTCTGGCCGGCCAGCGTGGCCCAGCCGCTGGCCTCCAGCGCCTCCAGTCCGCTGGTGACCGGTTGCCGCGGCACCTCGGTGGCGTGTGCCGTGCTGCCGGTGGCGGCCACCCCGGCGGCGGCGCCGGCCGCGGCCAGGGTTCCGGTGATCAGGCTTCGTCTGCGCATCGCCCTCACCAGCTCAGTCCGTGGCCGAACGGGTACAGCGCGGTGTCCGGGTCGCCGGCCACCGGGATGTCCACCGGGAGCGTGCCGACCGGCGACACCTCGCCGTACAGGATCCGGGCCAGCGCCTCCATCAGCGGCGCGTTGTACGCGTACGTCACCAGGTACGTCTCCGCCTCGGTGAAGTACGCGATGTCGTACGGGTCGCGCGCGGCGACCACCACGACCGGCTTGCCGGTGGCGACCAGCTCCTTGACCAGCTTCTGCTGCTTGCCGGCGGGGTCGATCACCTCGGTGTCCCATGCCTTGAGGGTGAACACCACGGTCAGGTCGTTAGCCTGCGCGGCGTCGACCGCGGCGGCGATCTGCGCGTCGCTGGGCCGGGTGCCGTACGGCTTGCGGGTGAGGGTGGCGCCCCGGTCGGTGAGCGCGGCGCCGAACACGCCGGTGGAGTCGAACGTCGAGTTGTGGTAGCCGGTGACCAGCACCGAGCGCGCCGACGCCGACAACGGCAGTGTCCCGGCGTCGTTCTTCACCACGGTCACGGCCCGCTCGGCGATCGTCTTCGCCGCGGCCACGTGCGCCGGGACGCCCACCTTGCTGGGGATCTTGCGCGGCTCCACGAACGGGTCGTCGACCAGGCCACGGTCCAGCTTGAGGGCGAGGATGCGGCGCAGCGACTGGTCGATCCGGTCCTCGGAGAGCTCGCCGTCGCGTACCGCCTGCAGTACGGCGTCGTACGCCACGTCCATCAGCGGCGGCATCAGCAGCATGTCGGCGCCGGCCTTCAGGGCGAGCACCGGCACCCGGTCGTCGCCGTACTTGTCGCGTACCCCCTGCATGTTGAGCGCGTCGGTGACGATCACGCCGGAGAAGCCGAGCTGCTCGCGCAGGATGCCGGTGAGGATCGGCTTGGAGAGCGTCGCCGGATCCAGTGCCGGGTCCAGCGCCGGCACCAGGATGTGCGCGGTCATGATCATGTCGGCGCCGGAGCGGATGGCGGCCTGGAACGGCGGCGCGTCGATCTGCTCCCACTCGGTGCGGGTGTGGTCGATGATCGGGATCCCGGTGTGGCTGTCGGTGTCGGTGTCGCCGTGGCCGGGGAAGTGCTTGGTAGTGGCGATCATGCCGGAGCCCCGCTGGAAGCCCTCCACCTGCGCCGCGGTCAACCGGGCCGCCAGCGCCGGGTCACTGCTGAAGGACCGTACGCCGATCACCGGGTTGAGCGCGTTGACGTTGACGTCGGCGACCGGCGCGTAGTTCTGGTTGATGCCGAGCGCGCGCAGCTCGGTGCCGGTGACCTCGGCGGCGCGGTACGCGTACGACTCCTCGCGACCGGCCCCCAGCGGCATCGCACCGGGGAACATGGTCACCGGCGGTTCCAGCCGCAGGATCACGCCGTGCTCCTGGTCGATCGCGATCAGCAGCGGTGTCGCGGCGCGGCTGGCCCGTCCGGTGGCGGCGGCCTGCACCCCGTTGGACAGGGTCGCCACCTGCTGCGGACCCTCCAGGTTGTGCGACCAGGTGAAGTAGATCAGCCCCCCGGGGGCGTACTTGTCGATGATCTGCTTCGGGGTGTCGACGCCGTAGTTGGCGCGGTTGGTGGCCTTGTCGGCGGCGGCCGGCTCGGTGGCGTGATTGCCGTACGCCACCATTACGAACAGCTGGCCGACCTTCTCTTCCAGGGTCATCCGGCGCAGCGTGCGTTTCACCCAGCCGGTCTGGGCTCCGGTCGGGCTCGCGGCGGCGCCGGTGGCGGTCGCGGCGGCGACCCCCGCGG
>JBOGDG010000366.1:0-4150 GCA_050701655.1 Micromonosporaceae bacterium | reverse complement strand
GGGATGAGGTGATCGGAGTGGCTACCCGCAAGCAGGTCAAGGCCGCGCGTACCAACGTCAAGCAGGCGCAGAGTGCCGCGCGAGCGAAGAAGACGATGATAAGCAAGTGGGAGCTGATCGAGGCGATCAGAGCCGCCCGCTGATCTATCGGACTCACACGCCGCGAACGCCGTCGGGGCCACCTCCTGACAGGCGGGGATAGGCTGCGCCGCCTCTACGGTGGAGCTGCACACCCCCACTCTTACCACTTTCATCCGATGTATTCCCGCCTGGCGGGATGCCGCATTGACACAACTCGCCGGGATTGGTCTGATCACTGGCGAATCAAAAGTTAGGAAGGCTATCTAACTAATTGAGAGGTGACCCGATGCGCAAACATCGAAGACTGGCTCGGATGGCCGCAGCCGCGGTCACCGGAGCGCTGATCGCGGCGCTGTTGGCGGCCAGCGGCGCAGCGGCGGCTCCCACTCGGTACGAGGCGGAGACCGCCACCATCTCCCAGGGCGTGGTGGAGTCCAACCACGCCGGCTTCTCGGGCACCGGATTCGTCAACGGGGACAACGTCGCCGGTAGCTACGTGCAATGGACGGTAAACGCGGCCAACGCCGGCACCGCCACGCTAACGATCCGGTACGCCAACGGCACCACCGCCGACCGCCCGGCCAGCCTGGCGATCAACGGTTCGGCGGTCGACGAGGCGGTGTCATTCCCCGGCACCGGAGGCTGGCCCACCTGGGCGACCCGTACGGTCACCGCGCCGGTCACCGCCGGCAGCAACACGATCCGGCTGACCGCGACCACCGCGAACGGTAACCCCAACCTGGACTTCCTGGACGTCGAGGTGGCGGCGCCGGTGGACTACACCGACTACCAGGCTGAAGACGCCACGATCTCGCAGGGCACGGTGGATTCCGACCACGCTGGCTACACCGGCTCCGGGTTCGTCAACTACACCAACGTGGCCGGCAGCTACGTCGAGTTCACCGTGAACACGGCCGCCGCGGGCAACTATCCGCTGACCTTCCGGTACGCCAACGGCACCACGACCGACCGGCCGATGGACGTCATCGTCAACGGCACTCCGGCCGCGCCGAACGTGAGCTTCCCCGGCACCGGCGCCTGGTCGACCTGGGCCGATCGGACAGCCACCGTGTCCCTGAGCGCCGGGGCGAACAAGGTACGGGTCGTCGCGACCACGGCCAACGGCGGGCCGAACCTGGACCGGCTGCGTGCCACCGTGCCCGCGGACGCCGAGCCGCCGAGCGCGCCGGCCAACCTGCGCCTGACCAGCCCGGCCCGGCCGTACGACCTGGACCTCGCCTGGGACGCCGCCCAGGACAACGTCGAGGTGGCCAGCTACAAGATCTACAACGGCGGCAACACGATCAAGGAGGTCGCCGGCAACATCACCGAGACCACGCTGGAGAACCTCACGCCGAACACCCGGTACGTGTTGACCGTCCTCGCGTACGACGCCGCCGGTAACGCGTCAGAGGCGAGCAACAACCTCGACGTCACCACGCCCCCGAGCGACGACGCCCAGCCGCCGACCGTGCCAACCGGTCTGCGGTCCACCACCGTCACCAGCAACAGCGTCACCCTGGCGTGGAACGCGTCGACCGACAACATCGGAGTGAAGGGCTACCGGGTCTTCCGCAACGGCACCGAATTCGCCGACGTGCCGGACCTGACCGCGACCGACTCCGGGCTGCAGCCGGACACCACGTACAACTACACGGTCGCGGCGTACGACGCGAACGGCAACGTCTCGGCACAGAGCGGCGCGGTGCCGGTGAAGACCGGGAGCCAGTCGCTCGGCGGCGACCCGGTGTACGACCGCACCGTCAACAACCGGATGGACCTGCCATGGGGCATCGGCTTCCTGCCGGACGGCTCCGCGCTGGTCGCCGAGCGGGACCGGTTCGAGATCGTACGGGTGACCCTGGCCGGCGAGAAGACCGTACTCGGCAAGATCACTGAGGCGGTCACCACCACCGGTGAGGGCGGCTTGCTCGGCCTCGCCATCTCGCCGGACTACGCAACCGACCACTATGTGTACGTCTACTACACGTCCTCGACCGACAACCGGGTGGCCCGGTTCAAGTTCGAGAACAACACCATCGGAGCCCGCGAGCCGATCGTCACCGGCATCGCGAAGAACCGGTTCCACAACGGCGGCCGGATCAGGTTCGGCCCGGACAAGATGCTGTACATCACCACCGGCGACGCGCAGGAGTCCAGCCGGGCGCAGAACCTCAGCTCGCTCAACGGCAAGATCCTGCGAGTCACCCCGACCGGCGCCCCGGCACCGGGCAACCCGTTCAACAGCAGGGTCTACAGCTACGGGCACCGCAACGTGCAGGGCATCGCGTGGGACTCGCAGGGCCGGCTCTGGGCGTCGGAGTTCGGCGCGAGCAGCTGGGACGAGCTGAACCTGATCCGGGCCGGCGGCAACTACGGCTGGCCGAACTGCCAAGGCAGCTGCAACACCTCGCCGTACATCGACCCGGTACGGCAGTGGGACGTCGCGTCCGCGTCGCCGAGCGGCCTGGAGATCGTGAACGACTGGATCTACATGGCGGCGGTGCGGGGCTCCCGGCTGTGGGTCATGAAGATCACCGGAAGCACCACCGACACGCCGCGTGCGTTCTTCAACGGCACCTGGGGCCGGCTGCGCACCGTGGTGAAGACCCCGGACGGCGGCCTGTGGCTCACGTCCACCAACAACGACAAGAGCGGCGGTACGCCGAGCACGCTGGACAACGTCATCGTCTGGTTGAAGTTCGCCGGGCCGCCGTTCACGCTGACCAGCAGCGCGTACGCCAACGGCGGCAACATCCCGATCAAGTACACCTGCCAGCAGGACGGGGCGTCGGGCAACGACATCTCGCCACCGCTGGCCTGGGGCGCCGGCTCGCACGCGGCGAAGAGTTACGCCATCACGTTCATCGACGCGAGCAACGGCGGCAAACACTGGGTGATCTGGGACATCCCAGCCAGCAAGCTGTCCCTACCGGAAGGGCTCGGCCTCGGGTACGAGGTGCCTAACCAGTCACCGGCGAAACAGCGGTCGTTCGGCAGCGGCTCGAAGACGTACCAGTTCTTCGGACCCTGCCCGGGCGGCAACACTCACCGGTACGAGTTCACGTTGTACGCCATGAACGTCACCACCCTGCCCGGCGTCAGCTCGTCCTCGACGGTGTCGCAGGTGGAGACAGCGATCATGGCCAACGACATCGCCAGCACCAAGCTGTCGGGCAACTCGGCAGCACACACCTGATTCCACCCGCGACCGGGTCGACCATCGGGGACGGCCTGGTCGCGGGTCTCAGGGCTGCTCGGACAGTGGCGTTAGCGAGCTTCGCTCTGCGGTCTGCGATCGAGCAGCAGTCCCAGAGTCAGGCCGTAGATCAGGTGGAGCAACAGCGTCGCGATGGCGATCTTCGGAGTGACCGCGGCGCCGAACCGCCAGACCCCAACCGGCCTCGACAAATATCCGCCGCGGCGCGCGACGTTCCGTCTCCACTCTCCTGTTTAACGCTAAGCCCGGACCCGGGTACCGGATGCAATCCTCAACCCGCGCGAGCCCGGGCTAGCACGCGACGCTTCTGGCAGCGGCCCCGAGGCGGTACACCCCGTCGCTGCCCTTGCGGTAGAGCCGAGCGGTCCCGATGTAGCAGTAGTAATGCGACGCGTTCTCCCAGTAGGTGGTTTTGGTGTACGCGTAGACGCCGGTGTTGTACCGGTACCGGAGATCAATCTCCGTGCAGTTGGTCTGGCTCTGGTCGCACCTGTAGAGCCGTACCGACAGCTTGTATCTGGCGCTGGTCGTCAACTCCTGCGCCTTGCCCCAGGTCCGGACCTCGCCCGCCCCGCTGGACCATTCCAGCCTGGCGCACACCACATCTGAGGGCTCACCCGTGCACTCGGTGTACGCGTGGCTGGCGGTGAGGGTGAGCCCCAACGTTGCGGCGGTTGCGGCCGCCGGCAAGGCCCCCGATCAGGGTGCGCCTGCCCCTTCTCATCATGATCGTCCTCCTCATCCGCGCTGTCACGAAAGCGGAAGCCAGCATCGCGCCCGCCGCTCTCCTCCGGCTAACAGAGCGCTCTCACCGCCGGCACGACGGCGTCACGAGCCGTCGTGCCGGCG
>JBOGDG010000365.1:0-4160 GCA_050701655.1 Micromonosporaceae bacterium | reverse complement strand
GCCCGACCCTGGCGGCACACGTCCGGGCCGAGCCGGTCGGAGCCCAGCGGCGAACGCCCAGCGGGGTGGGGTGGCGCACGCCGGGCGAGGCGGTGGGACTGCGGCGGCGGGCGACCCGATAACGTGAACGTGCACACCAGGTGACGAGACGGGTGCTGGTGTGCGTCGAGAATCCTGCAACCAGACAATGCGACCTACGCGTGTCTTCCGCATACCGGGGGCAAGCAACACCCATGCGAGCCCTGCCCCACCGAGCCATGCCGATGCGAGGCATGCCCATGCGAGCCACGCGCGTAGTGGGAAGGACGTACCAATAAATGATCGGTTTGGTCCTCGCGGCCGGGGCCGGGCGACGGCTGCGCCCGTACACCGATGCTCTGCCCAAGGCGCTGGTGCCGGTGGATGGTGAGACCACCATCCTGGACATCGCGCTGCGTAACCTCGCGGCGGTCGAGCTCACCGACGTGGTGGTGGTGGTCGGGTACGCCGCCGATGCGGTCGAGCGGCGCAAGGTCGAGTTGGAGCGTACGCACGGTGTCAGCCTGACCCTCGTACCCAATGAAAAGGCCGAGGAGTGGAACAACGCGTACTCCCTCTGGCTGGCGCGGGAGCACCTGGCCAAGGGGGCGCTGCTGGTCAACGGCGACACCGTGCACCCGGTGGGCGTGGAGAAGACGCTACTGGCGCAGCGCGGGCCCGGCATCCTGCTCGCCGTCGACAACGTGAAGCCGCTCGCCGAGGAAGAGATGAAGGTGACGCTCACCGACGGCGGCCAGCTCAAGAAGATCACCAAGCTGATGGAGCCGGCGGTGGCGTACGGGGAGTACATCGGCGCCACGCTGATTGAGCCCGAGGCGGCGCGCCCGCTGGCCGACGCGCTGGAAGCCACCTGGAGACGCGACCCCAACCTCTACTACGAGGACGGCTATCAGGAGTACGCGGACCGCGGCGGCGAGATCCGTACCGCCCCGATCGGCGCCGTCGAGTGGGTGGAAGTCGACAACCACGCCGACCTGACGAAGGCCCGGGAGATCGCGTGCCGCTACTAGCGCGGATGGTGTCGACGCCGCTGGCGATCGAGGTACGCCGCGGCGCCATCGCCGACCTGGGTGGGATCCTCGCCGGGCTGCGGATCTCCGCCGGCGGTGACGTCGCCGTGGTGGTCGGCCCCGGGCAGGGCGAGCAGATCGCCGAGCTGATCAAGCCGAGCCTCGGCAACGCCGGAGTGTTCAAGGTCGCCGGCGGCAACCTCGACGCGGCGCTCGAGCTCGGCGGGGAGTTGGCCGCGCAGCAGTACGACGCGGTGGTCGGCATCGGCGGCGGCAAGACCCTCGACACCGCCAAGTACGCCGCCTCCCGGCACGCGTTGCCGCTGGTCAGCGTCCCGACCAGCCTCGCCCACGACGGGGTCGCCTCGCCGGTGGCCACGCTCGACCACGAGGGCGGGCGGCACTCGTACGGCGTACACATGCCGTTGGCGGTGATCGTGGACCTGGATTTCGTGGCCGCAGGCCCAGCCAGGCAGACCCGGTCGGGGATCGGTGACGCGCTCAGCAACCTGAACGCGGTCGCCGACTGGGAGCTCTCCCACGCCGAGCGCGACGAGCCGATCGACGGGCTGGCGGTGGCGCTGGCCCGCAACGGCGCCGAGGCGCTGCTCAACCACCCCGGCGCACTCACCGACGACGGCTTCCTCACCACGCTCGCCGAGGCGCTGATCCTGGGCGGCATCGCGATGGCGGTGTGCGGCTCCAGCCGCCCCTGCAGCGGCGGCTGCCACGAGATCTCCCACGCGCTGGACCACATCGCCCGTGACATCGGTACCCACGGCGAACAGGTGGGGCTGGGGGCGCTGCTGTGTACGTACCTGCGCGGTGACACCACACGGTTCGACCAGATGTCGGCGTGCCTGGCGCGGCACGGGCTGCCGCGCACCCCTGCCGAGCTGGGGGTGACCGACGAGCAGCTGGTCGCCGCGGTGCTCGGCGCACCCGCCACCCGGCCGGATCGTTACACCATCCTCGAACACCTCTCGCTCACCCCCGACCAGGCTCGGGACCGGATCAAGGAGTACGTCGATGCCGTCAGTTGAGGCGCCGGCCCCGGCGTACCGGGACTTCTACCAGGTGAACCGCGGCGGCGGGATGTTCAGCGAGGCGTTCAGCCAGCGGATCGGTGCCGGGATCGCGCTGGCGTCGGCGCGGCTCGGGATAAAGCCGACCACGTTGACGCTGCTCAACCTGGTGATCGGGGTCGCCGCGTCGGCCACCGTGGTGGTGCTGGCGCCCCGGGCCGCCGCCGCCGTACTGCCGATGTGGGCGATCGGGCTGGGTGCCCTGATCGCCTGGCAGGTGGCGTACGCGATCGACTGCGCCGACGGGCAGCTGGCGCGGGTCACCGGGCAGACCAGCCCCGCGGGGGCGCGGGTGGACGTCCTGGTCGACATCGCGGTCCAGATCGCGCTGGTGACGGCGCTGGCGGCGGTCGGGGTGGCGTACCGCCCGGAGACTCCGGCGTGGCTGGTCACGGTGTTCGCCAGCACATGGATGGTCAATCTGGTTACCTCAGTGATGCAGAGCGGTGACTCAGCGTCCAGCCTGATCACCCGCAGCACCCTGCCGGTACGCGTGATCAAGCTGATCCGTGACTACGGCGCCGTGGTGCTCGGCTGTGGGCTGGTGCTGACGGTGGTGCCTCAGCTGACGTACTGGCTGATGGTGGCGGTGTCGCTGGTGAACGGCCTGTTCCTGCTGGCCAGCATCGGTCACTCGGCACGCAAGGCGCTGAGCGGCTCCGGATAGGCGAGCGCGGGTGGGACCAGGGGGCCAGGCCGGACGATGACAGAGCAGGAGATCAGCTCTCCGACCGACGACGTACCGGTGATCGGGCGGCGGCGGCGAGCCATGGCGGGGCTCGCCGACCAGGCGTTCAACGCCGGATCGAACGCGGTCAACGGGCTGGTCGCCGGCGTACTGCTCGGCCCGCTGGCGTACGGGCGGTACGTGGCGGCGATCGGGGTCGCTTTCATCGCGGTCGCGCTGGGGCGGGCGTTCATCGGCGAGGTGCTGCTGGCCCGCGGCGTACGGGTCGAGGGTGAGGAGTTCCGCGGCCAGCTCCGGGACGCCTCCGCGACCTCGCTGCTGGTCGGCGCCGGGGCGGTCGTACTCGCGACGGCGATCTGGCTGCTCGGCTTCGATCTGCTCCGCGACCTGCTGTGGCTGGTACCGTTCCTGCCCGCCGCGCTGCTCGCCGACGCCGGCCGGTACGCCTTCCTGTCGCACCGGCGCCCGCAGCGCTCCATGCTGATCACCGGGGTCGCGTTGCTCTCGCAGCTCGCCGTGGTGGTCGGGCTGGTGGTCTACCAGACGATCAACCCGGCCACGCTGCTGGTCGCCTGGGGCATCGGCACCGCGGTCGGCGCGGTGGTCGCGCTCTCCCTGTTGTACGTCAACCCGTTCCGCGGCAGCCCCCGCCGCTGGATCGAGACCACCCGGCACCTGTCGACCTGGTTCACCGGCAGCGCGATCCTCGCCCAGCTGCAGAACTGGGCGGTGCTCTACTTCGTCGGCGGGTTCCTCGGCCACGCCGAGCTGGGCGGGCTCCGGATGCTGCAGATGCTGGTGCTGATGCCGGTGCAGAACTTCATCTGGGCACTCGGCGGCATGATCGTCCCGGGCTACTCGCACTTCTCCCAGGAAGGCGACATACCGCGGATCCGGCGCCGTACCAGAGGATTGATTGCGGCGTTCGGGTTGATCGCGCTGCTGTTGTTGGCGCTGGTCCCGGTCGGTGAGTGGTTGCTGTCAGTGCTGCTGCGGGAGTACGCGGAGTTCGGCGTACTGATCTGGCCGATCGCCCTGCAGGCGGGGCTCTATCTCGTGCAGTCCCCGCTGAACGCGGCCCTGCGCGGAATGCAGCAGGCCCGGTACGCCTTCCTCCAGTACGCCGTCTTCGCCGCCGCGATCCTGCCCGCCGCCCTGCTCGGCGCCGCGTACGCGGGTGTGGTCGGCGCCGCGTACGGCATGGTGATCGGCGCCGCCGCCGGCGGCATCACCGCGTACATCCTCTACGCCCGCACCCTCCACCACCGCACCCACCCCTGACCCGCGACCGCCCCACCCGGGCCCGCGCGTCCCGCGCCTGCCGCACGCCCCGCGCCC
>JBOGDG010000364.1:0-4162 GCA_050701655.1 Micromonosporaceae bacterium | reverse complement strand
GCTCCAGCGTGCCCATGGCGGTCGGCGGCGGCCCGGCTGGTGGTGCCGGCACCGGCCGCTCCTGCGGCACGGGCGCCACGGGGTCGATCAGTGCGGCGTGCCCGGGGTGGCCGGGCTCATCCGAGTCGGTCGGCGGCGTGGGCTCGGTCATGCGCCGACGATACGGCGACGGCGTGGCGGCGACTGCGACTACGGTGTGTGTCGTGCGACGAGATCCTCAGGTGTCCCGGTACGCCGCCAGCCGGCTCTCCCCGCAGCGCCGCCGTGACGATCTGCAACGGATGCGGGACGAGACGTTCGACGTACTCGTGATCGGCGGCGGAGTGACCGGGGTCGGCGCCGCGCTCGACGCCGCCAGCCGCGGGCTGTCCGTCGCTCTGGTGGAGGCGCGCGATCTCGCCGCCGGCACGTCCAGCCGTTCCAGCAAGCTGATCCACGGCGGGCTGCGCTACCTGGAGCAGTTGGAATTCGGCCTGGTGTACGAGGCGCTCAGGGAACGCGGCCTGCTGCTGCGCCGACTCGCCCCGCACCTGGTACGTCCCGTCCCGTTCCTGGTGCCGCTGACCGCGCCGGTGTGGCAGCGCGCGTACTACGGCGCCGGGGTGCTGCTCTACGACGCCCTCGCCACCGTCCTCGGGTACGGCCGCGGGCTGCCCTGGCATCGGCACCTGACCCGGCGCGGCGCCCGCCGGCAGTTCCCCAGCCTGCGGGAGGACGTGCTGCGCGGCGCCATCCGCTACTTCGACGGCCAGGTCGACGACGCCCGGTACGTGGTCGCGATGGCGCGTACCGCCGCCAGCTACGGCGCCGCGATCGCCACCTCCACCCGCGTCGTCGGGGTGCTGCGCGAGGCCCGCGAGGTGGTCGGCGTACGGGTCCGGGATATGGAGACCCGGGAGGAGTTCGACGTCCGCGCCCGTACCGTGATCGCGGCGACCGGGGTGTGGAGCGACGACATCAGCGCCATGATCCGGGACTTCCCCGAGCTCGCCGACCGCCCGGCACCCGCCGCCGCGGCCAGCCCGACCGGCCTCCGGGTACGTGCCAGCAAAGGCATCCACCTGCTGGTGCCGCGCAGCGCGATCACCGGCGACTCGGGGCTGATCCTGCGTACCGCCAGCAGTGTGTTGTTCGTGATCCCGTGGGGCGGCCACTGGCTGATCGGCACCACCGACACCGACTGGACCCTCGACCGCGCCCACCCGGCGGCGTCTGCCACTGACATCGACTACCTGCTCAGCCAGGTCAACCAGGTCCTCGACCGCCCACTGTCGACAAAGGACATAGAGGGGGTGTACGCGGGGCTGCGCCCACTGTTGTCCGGGGAGGACGACGCGACCTCGAAGCTGGCCCGGGAGCACGCCGTGGTCGAGCCGATGCTCGGGCTGATGCTGGTGGCGGGCGGCAAGTACACCACGTACCGGGTGATGGCGACCGACGTGGTGGACGTCGCGGCGCGCCGGCTGGGGGTCACCCCGCGGTCGCGTACCGAGGAGGTCGCGCTGCTGGGCGCCGAGGGGTACGCCCACGCGTGGTCGACCCGCGCGGACCTGGCGCGCCGGCACGGCGTACCGGTCGGGGTGGCCGAGCACCTGCTGGAGCGGTACGGCACCCTCACCCGCGAGGTGCTCGCGCTGATCGCCGAGCGGCCCGATCTGGCGGTGCCGCTGGACGGGGCGCCGGAGTACCTCGCCGCCGAGGTGGCGTACGCGGTGCTCGCCGAGGGCGCGGTGCACGTCGATGACGTGCTCACCCGGCGTACCCGGATCTCGATCGAGACCCCGCACCGGGGAGTCGATTCGGCCGAGCACACGGCCACCGTGATGGGCACGTTGCTCGACTGGGACGGCGCCGCCCGGGAACGCGAGGTGGCGCACTACCTGGCCCGGGTCGCCGCCGAACGCGAGTCTCAGCGGATGCCCGACGACCACACCGCCGACGCCGCCCGCCTGGGCGCCCCCGACGTACGCGGCTACACCCCCAACCCCACCCCCACCTGACCCTCGCGTCCGCGCGCGCGGCGGTGCGGCAGGTGGGGCGTGGGAGGGTGGGCGGGTGGGGGTCTACATTGACCGGCCGGAGTGGGCGGCGCGGGGGCGGCTCTGGTCGCACCTGATCAGCGACGTGTCGTACGCGGAGCTGCACGCCTTCGCCGAGCTGATCGGAGCGCCCCGGCGCGGATTCGAGCGGGACCACTACGACGTGCCGGCGGAGCTGTTCGACCGTGCGGTCGGGCTCGGCGCGGAGGTGGTGTCGAGCCGGCGGATCGTGGAGCTGCTCACCAGCTCGGGGCTGCGTCGCCGGAAGTCGAGCTCGGGGCCGCGTCGTGGGGAGCCGAGCGCGGAGCTGAGCCGCGGGAAGTCAAGCTCGGGGCTGAGTCGCGGGAAGTCGTCAGCGTGGCCAGTTCCCGACTGAGATTCGCCCGCGCCCGCGCCTCCCACTCCTCGGCCAACGCCGTTACGTGATAGAGCGCCGGTAGCGCCAACAGCCGGCGCAGCACGCCCACCCGGCCGGCCCGGAACGCCTGGTCCGGCACGTGCGCGTACTCCCGGCGGATCCGGTGCGCGTACTGCCGGTACGCCTCCGGCTCGCCCGCCAGCACCGACAGGTCGGCGTCGCAGAGCAGCTCTCCGTTGCGGTCGCCGGGGCGCGGGTGGTGGCGCTCGGTGAGGCGTACCAGCCGGGCCACCTCGGCGACGCGCTCGGGGGACACCCGGAGCCGGCGCAGCACCGAACGCGCCAGCGCGGCGCTGGCCTCCTCGTTGTCGTCGCGGCGCGGCGCGTACACCGCGTCGTGGAACCATGCGGCTAGGCGTACCGCCGGAAGGTCTTCTGCCCAGTCGGCGTGCTCGTCGATCACCGCCAGCACCGTGCCCAGGTGGGTCAGGTCGTGGTAGTGCCGGTGCGGCTGACTCCAGCGGGCCACCAGGTCGGCGCCGGCGTGGTCGGCGGCCGCGGGGTCCGCCTCCGGCGGCAGGTCACGACGCCACAGCGCCGGCATTCCGGTCATACCCCACAGTGTGAGGGAACCGGCAGCGCACCTGACACGTCGTAACACAGAATCTGGAGAGTGATTTGAGGGGGTACGCACCGATGAAGCGCACCATCGGGGGGCTGCTGCTGACCGCGGTTCTGGTCGGGTTGGCCGGCTGCGGGGGCGGCGGCCAGGCCGGGCCGAGCCCGACACCGTCGGGTACCGGTGAGATCGGCATCCCGCCTGGCGAGACCGGCGGTACGCCGACCCATCCGCCGGGACGCAAGCCGATGCAGATCACGCTGAGCCGTACCGGTGGGATCGCCGGGGTGGACCAGCGGGTCGTGGTGGAGCCGGAGGGCGCGTGGACGTACACCGGCGACGGGAAGCGGAAGACCGGTGAGCTGACCGACCAGCAGGTGTCGAAGCTGCAGTCGCTCGCCATGGACGAGCGGCTCCCGGCCGAGGCGAAACGGCAGGACTCCGGCGAGTGCGCCGACGGGTTCGAGTACAGCCTGAAGGCCGGTGACGTGTCGCTGACCGCGGTGGACTGCGGCGGTTTCGACAACCGGCCGGTCTTCTCCGAGCTGGTCGACCTGCTGGTGGACGCCACCCCGATGTGATCTCGGACCCGGCGCGCTGCCTGTGACCTGGGACGCGGCGCGCCGGCGGCCGCCGTGCCAGGGTCGGTGAATGAGTCTGGTGGCGTTCGCGTTGGTGCTCGGCTCGGCACTGTCGCACGCCACCTGGAATCTCGCCGCGAAGCGCGCCAGCGGCGGGGGGCTGGCGTTCGTCTGGCTCCGCGCCACCTGTTCGACGGTGATCTACCTGCCGCTGGCGATCTGGTTCCTGCATCCGCTGTCGGCGCCTGCTTTGGCGGTGATCACGCTGAGTGCGGCGGTGCATGCCGGCTACTTCCTACTTCTCCAGCGGGGGTACGCCGTCGGCGACCTGTCCCTGGTCTACCCGCTGGCGCGTGGCACCGGGCCGCTGCTGTCCGTGGTGGCGGCGATCCTGATCCTGGGCGACCGCCCGGGGCCGGTGGGGCTGGCCGGCGCCGCGCTGGTGGTGCTCGGCATCCTGGTGATCGGCACCGGCGCCGCCCGCGCCGCCGTAGCCCCGGCAGTGGCGGTCGAACGGGCGTTGGCGGTCGATCCGGCGGTAGCGGCCGGGCGGGTAGCTGGCGCC
>JBOGDG010000363.1:0-4176 GCA_050701655.1 Micromonosporaceae bacterium | reverse complement strand
GCCGTGACCCAGCACCAGCAGACTCACCGGCTCGTCCACCGTCTCGACCACTGTGGCCGCGGTGCCGACCGGAGTCTCGACATGCCACGGCGCCGCGTCAGTACGCACCGCCGAACCATATCCGCCGCAGCCGCAACAGCGCCCGGCTTACGCCGTACCCACGTCCTCCGAGGTACGCCACGCGACCAGCATGGCGCGGCGTTCCCGGGGCGTGGTGGCGCCCCAGACCCCGTTGCAGTCGCCGGCTTCCAGCGCCCACGCGAGGCAGGCGCCCTGCACATCGCACGAACGACACATCGCCAACGCCGCGTCGGCCGGCTCACTGGGAGCCGGGAAGAACGTTTCAGGGTCCACTGTCCGGCAGCGTCCTTGTGCACGCCACGCGGTGTCGTCATCACGCTCGCGTGTCGCCCGAAGCAGTCTCGGGTCTCTACGTGCGGCCGCAACTTCGTGCGGTCGAGGCATCCGCGCCCGGGTCATGTACCCCACCTCCCCCGTGGGTGGTCCGGATAGCTCATTTCAGGTCCTTCAAAGCGACACGTTGTGTCACCCACAAGCGCTGTGTTCTACAGCACAAGACGCACGGCCGGCAAGGGTCTGCGGGCGCGTCAGCACAACTCCTGAGCAATTGATGAGCTTGCGTGCGCGAAAACCCGTCAAAACAGGGTCAAATCCACCGGATCGACCGGATCTACCCCGGGTGTTGAGCCGATTACGCATTGAATGAGCGCCGGCGAGTTGTTCCGTACGTCGCCCACCGAATCGCCCACCGGACGGAGCTCGATATCGGCCACGCCGGCGGCGTTCGCCAGCAGCCGCTCGGCGTCGTCCGGCGCGGCGCCGAGCCACTCCACCCAGTTACTCCGCGGCACCACCACCGGCATCCGATCGTGCACCTGCCGCAGCTCCCCCACCGCCTCGGTGGTGAGGATCGTCGCGGTGAGTAACCGCTCGCTCCCCCAGACCTCCCACAGCCCGGCGAAGGCCAGCACCCCGCCGTCCCCCGGATTCAGGAAATACGGCTGCTTGCCGCGCCCCTCGGGGCGGCGCTGCCACTCGTACCAGCCGTCGGCGGGGACCAGGCAGCGGCGGCGGGCGAACGGCGTACGGAAGGCCCGGCTGGTGCGTACCGTCTCCGCGCGGGCGTTGATCATGCGGGCGCCGGCGCGGCGCTCGGTGGCCCACGGCGGCAGCAGCCCCCAGCGCGCCACCTGGACCACGCGTTCGGCCAGGCTCACGGAGTTGCGGATCACGTACATCGGGTCGGTCGGGGCCACGTTGTAGTTGGCCGCCAGCGACTCCTCGCCGGTCGCGTCGGCGGCCTCGAACAACGTCGAGAGATCCGTCACGCCACGCGTCGAGGCGTACCTTCCGCACATCTTGAGCACGCTACCGGCGTACCGCTGGAATGGTTGACCGTGCAGACTGATTCCGTGACGCAGCAGACGAGCGCCGACGGCACACCTGCCCGCCGTATCCGAGCCGCCGCGCCGAAGCAGGAGCTGTGGCCGGCGCCCCGCGCCGCCGGGCCGGTGAACGCGACGCTGAGCCTCCCCGGCTCCAAGTCGATCACCGCCCGCGCGCTGGTGCTCGCCGCCGTCTCGGCCGGCGCCAGCACGTTGCGGCATCCCCTCGCCGCCCGCGACACCGAGCTGATGGCGGCCGGGCTGCGCGCGCTCGGCACCCACATCTCCACCGCCGACGACGAGCTCTGGGTGGTACGCCCGCGGCCGCTGCGCGGCCCGACGCAGGTCGACGTCGGGCTCGCCGGCACGGTGATGCGGTTCCTGCCGCCGGTGGCGGGGCTGGCCGAGGGGCCGATCTCCTTCGACGGCGACCCGCGGGCCCGGCAGCGTCCACTCTCGCCGCTGATCAACGCGCTGCGCCGGATCGGTGTCGACGTCGACGACGGCGGCCGCGGTGGGCTGCCGCTGACCGTACGGGGCACCGGGCGGGTGCCCGGCGGTGAGGTGACCATCGACGCGTCCTCGTCCAGCCAGCTGGTCTCCGGGCTGCTGCTGTCCGCCCCCGACTTCGACCGCGGCCTGGTGGTACGCCACGAGGGCCCCCCGGTGCCGAGCGCCCCGCACATCCAGATGACCGTGGAGATGCTGCGCGCGGTGGGGGCCGGCGTCGACGACTCGACCCCGAACACCTGGGTGGTGGAGCCGGGCCGGATCGCCGGCCGCGGCTGGACCATCGAGCCGGATCTGTCCAACGCGGCACCTTTCCTGGCGGCGGCGCTGGTCACCGGGGGCAGCGTGACGGTGTCGGGCTGGCCGTCGCGTACCGCCCAGCCGGGTGAGGCGCTGAAGGTGCTGCTCTCCGCGATGGGCGGGCGCTGCGTGATGAGCTCGGAGGGGCTCACCGTCACCGGCACCGGCACCATCCGGGGGATCGACGCCGACCTGTCCGCCGTCAGCGAGCTGGTGCCGACGCTGGCGGCGCTGGCCGTACTCGCCGACTCCCCGTCGGTGCTGCGCGGCATCGGCCACATGCGGGGCCACGAGACCGACCGGCTCGCCGCGCTCGCGCGTGAGCTGGGCAGGCTCGGCGCCGAGGTCAGCGAGACCACCGACGGGCTGGCGATCAAACCGAAGCCGCTGCGTGGGGCCGGCTTCGAGACCTACGACGACCACCGGCTCGCCACCGCCGGCGCGATCATCGGACTCGCGGTCGACGGCGTCGTACTCTCCGATGTGGCCTGCACGTCGAAGACGCTGCCGAACTTCCGGTCGCTGTGGCGCGGGATGCTGGAGGGCCCGGGATGAGCCGAAGTACGGCGTCCCGTATCAGCCGAGCCGGGGAGCGGGCCTGAGCAGACGCCGGGAGTACGACGAGGACGACGTCCGGGTACGCCCTGGGCGTACGTCGCGACCGCGTACCCGGATCCGGCCCCGGCACAGCGACGCGGTGCCCGGGTTCGTGGTCGGCGTCGACCGGGGCCGCTACTCCTGCGTGGTGGGCGACCACGAGGTGACCGCGATGCGGGCCCGCGAGCTGGGGCGCAAGTCGGTGGTGGTCGGCGACCGGGTCGAGATCGTCGGCGACACCAGCGGCCGTCCCGACACGCTCGCGCGGATCGTACGGATCGCCCCGCGGGCGTCGGTGCTGCGGCGTACCGCCGACGACGACGATCCCACCGAGCGGGTGATCGTCGCCAACGCCGACCAGCTGGTGATCGTCTGCTCGCTGTCCGACCCGCCGCCGCGGTTCGGCTTCATCGACCGCTGCCTGGTGGCGGCGTACGACGCCGACGTGGCGCCGCTGCTGTGCCTCACCAAGTCGGACCTGGCTGGGCCGGAACACGTGCTCGACTACTACGCCGACCTGTCGCTGGACTACGTGACCACCCGGCAGGATGCGGATCCCGCCGGGTTGCGAGAGCTGCTCATCGACCGGCTGTCGGTGCTGGTCGGCCACTCCGGGGTCGGCAAGTCCACGCTGGTCAACCACCTGGTACCGGGGGCGGACCGGGCGGTCGGGGTGGTGAGCGCGATCGGCAAGGGCCGGCACACCTCCACCAGCGCGGTGGTGCTGCCGCTGCCGGGCGGCGGCTGGATCGTGGACACGCCGGGCGTACGGTCCTTCGGGCTGGCCCACGTCTCCCCGGCGACGCTGCTGCACGGCTTCCCGGATCTGGCGGCCGGGGCCGCGGAGTGCCCCACCGACTGCGATCACACCGTCGAGCAGGGCGAGTGCACGCTTGACGACTGGGTGGCGGCCGGCAACGCCGATCCGCGGCGGCTCGCGTCGTACCGGCGGCTGCTGGCCTCGCTCAGCGGCGAAGACGCCGACGACCGCGGGTGACATGATCGGCCACCCGTCCGATAGGTTTCCGGGGTGAGTGGATTCGGCGACGACATGTCGCTCGCGCACGTGCTGGCCGACACCGCCGACAGCATCGCGATGTCGCGCTTCCGCGCGGGCGACCTGCGGGTGAAGTCCAAGCCGGACCTGAGCCCGGTCACCGACGCCGACACCACGATCGAAGAGGCGCTGCGCAAGACGATCGGCCGCGCCCGGCCCCGCGACGCGGTGCTCGGTGAGGAGTTCGGCACCAGCGAGCCCGCCGCCTGGCCGGCCAGCCGCCGCTGGGTGATCGACCCGATCGACGGCACCAAGAACTTCGTACGCGGGGTGCCGGTGTGGGCGACCCTGATCGCGCTGCTGGCC
>JBOGDG010000362.1:0-4176 GCA_050701655.1 Micromonosporaceae bacterium | reverse complement strand
GGACCCGGGCCGCCGGCTTGTCCGGACCCCGGTTTCGCTCTGGGCGTAGTGCTTGGGTTCGAGGTATGAGCGGTGGTGCTGGCAGTGTTGGCTGGGTAGGTGGAGGTAGGGCGCGCTGGTAGCGGAGCGCGTCTCATACCGTCACACTGCGGCTATACAGTGAGAGCACAGCACGGACGGCGCGAGATGCCCGAAGTGTCCCCAGGCCCATAGGCGGCTAGATCTGGGCGCTGTGCCGGCAGGCACGGGAGGAGCACAGAGGATGTTCGAGAGGTTCACGGACCGAGCGCGGCGGGTTGTCGTCCTGGCCCAAGAAGAGGCCCGGATGCTCAACCACAACTACATCGGCACCGAGCACATCCTGCTCGGGCTCATCCACGAGGGTGAGGGCGTCGCCGCCAAGGCGCTGGAGAGCCTCGGCATCTCCCTGGAAGGCGTACGCCAGCAGGTAGAGGAGATCATCGGGCAGGGCCAGCAGGCGCCGAGCGGCCACATCCCGTTCACCCCGCGTGCCAAGAAGGTGCTGGAGCTGTCGCTGCGCGAGGCGCTGCAGCTCGGCCACAACTACATCGGCACCGAGCACATCCTGCTCGGCCTGATCCGGGAAGGCGAGGGCGTCGCCGCCCAGGTGCTGGTCAAGCTCGGCGCCGACCTCAACCGGGTACGCCAGCAGGTGATCCAGCTGCTCTCCGGCTACCAGGGCAAGGAGCCGGCCGCCGCGGGCGCCACCGGCGAGGCCGCACCGTCCACGTCGCTGGTGCTCGACCAGTTCGGCCGCAACCTGACCCAGGCCGCCCGCGAGGGCAAGCTCGACCCGGTGATCGGCCGGGAGAAGGAAATCGAGCGGGTCATGCAGGTGCTGTCCCGGCGTACCAAGAACAACCCGGTGTTGATCGGGGAGCCCGGCGTCGGCAAGACCGCCGTCGTGGAGGGGCTGTCCCAGAAGATCATCAAGGGCGAGGTGCCCGAGACGCTGAAGGACAAGCAGCTCTACACCCTCGACCTGGGCGCGCTGGTCGCCGGCTCCCGCTACCGCGGTGACTTCGAAGAGCGGCTGAAGAAGGTGCTCAAGGAGATCCGTACCCGCGGCGACATTATCCTGTTCATCGACGAGATCCACACCCTGGTCGGTGCGGGTGCCGCCGAGGGCGCGATCGACGCCGCGTCGATCCTGAAGCCGATGCTGGCCCGTGGCGAGCTGCAGACCATCGGCGCCACCACTCTCGATGAATACCGCAAGCACCTGGAGAAGGACGCGGCGCTGGAGCGCCGGTTCCAGCCGATCCAGGTCGGTGAGCCGTCGCTGGCGCACACCATCGAGATCCTGAAGGGGCTGCGCGACCGGTACGAAGCCCACCACCGGGTCTCGATCACCGACCGCGCGCTGGTCGCCGCCGCCAACCTGGCCGACCGGTACATCTCCGACCGCTTCCTGCCGGACAAGGCGATCGACCTGATCGACGAGGCCGGCGCCCGGATGCGGATCCGCCGGATGACCGCGCCGCCGGATCTGCGCGAGTTCGATGAGAAGATCGCGGCGGTACGCAAGGACAAGGAGTCCGCGATCGACGCGCAGGACTTCGAGCGCGCCGCCCAGCTCCGGGACAACGAGAAGCAGCTGCTCAACGCCAAGTCCAAGCGCGAAAGCGAGTGGAAGGCCGGCGACCTGGACGTGGTGAGCGAGGTCGACGACGAGCAGATCGCCGACGTACTCGCCAACTGGACCGGCATCCCGGTCTACAAGTTGACCGAGGAGGAGACCTCCCGGCTGCTGCGCATGGAGGACGAGCTGCACAAGCGGATCGTCGGCCAGGAAGACTCGGTGAAGGCGGTCTCGCAGGCGATCCGGCGTACCCGCGCCGGGTTGAAGGACCCGAAGCGGCCGTCCGGCTCGTTCATCTTCGCCGGGCCGTCCGGTGTCGGTAAGACCGAGTTGGCCAAGTCGCTCGCGGAGTTCCTGTTCGGCAGCGAGGACGCGCTGATCCAGCTGGACATGAGCGAGTTCCACGACCGCTACACGGTGTCCCGCCTGGTCGGTGCCCCGCCCGGATACGTCGGGTACGACGAGGGTGGCCAGCTCACCGAGAAGGTGCGCCGCAAGCCGTTCTCCGTGGTGCTGTTCGACGAGATCGAGAAGGCGCACGCGGACGTGTTCAACACGCTGCTGCAGATCCTGGAGGACGGCCGGCTCACCGACGGTCAGGGCCGCATCGTGGACTTCAAGAACACGGTGATCATCCTGACCACCAACCTCGGTACGCGTGACATCGCCAAGGCGGTGTCGCTGGGCTTCCAGACCTCGGACTCCACCGAGAGCAACTACGAGCGGATGAAGGAGAAGGTCAACGACGAGCTCAAGCAGCACTTCCGGCCCGAGTTCCTCAACCGCATCGACGACACGATCGTGTTCCACCAGCTTACCCAGGACCAGATCGTGCAGATCGTCGATCTGATGCTGGCCCGGATCGAGACCCAGCTGAAGAACAAGGACATGGCGATGGAGGTCACCGCCGACGCCAAGCGGTTCCTTGCCCTGAAGGGGTACGACCCGGTGCTCGGCGCCCGCCCGTTGCGCCGCACGATCCAGCGCGAGATCGAGGACCCGCTCTCGGAGAAGATCCTGTTCAACGAGGTCGGTGCGGGCCAGATCGTCGTAGCGGACGTGGAGGGCGACCCGGAGGACACCGACAACGCCACGCTGGTGTTCCGTGGTTCGGAGAGGCCGATTACGGTGCCGGACGCCGTACCGGCGGATCTGGCTGGCACCGGGACCGCCGGGACCGCCGAGGCCGCTGGTGGCGAGGCGGCTCCGCCCGCGGAGTAGTCAGTAACCGAACGCATGCCGGCCGCCGTGATTCGTCATGGCGGCCGGCGTCGTTTGGTGCGACCGGTTAGGGTCACGTGGTTGTGACGATCACCGTTGATGTGAGGTGCCATGTCCACTGAGGCCACCACCGACGGCGCGCCGCCCCCGGCGTTCCTCTCGGCTCCGAAGCGGCCCGGCTCGATCACGGCGGCCGGGGTCTTCCTGGGCGTCGCAGCCGTACTCTCCTGGCTGTTCGCGGTGGGCGGTGTGATCGTGAGGTACGGCCGTGGGTACGACGCCGAGGTGATGCTGATCCACTCGCTCGTACCGGCGGTGTCGCAGGCCGCGGTAGGGCTCGGGTTCGCGGTGGCGGCCGCCCTGGTGCTGGCCGGGTGGGAAGGTGGCCGGGCGCTCGGGTTCGCGATGATCGGGATCGCCTGCTGGCTGGGCGCCAGCGCGTTGACCTATCTGGGCATCGACCTGTGGCAGCGCGGCCCTATCGGCCTGTCCGTGTACTACCTGGTGTACTCCGGGTGGATCGCGGTCGGCGCCTTGGCGCTCGCGGCGGCGCCGCTGCTGCTCAACCGCGTAGCGCTCGACTGGTTCCAGCACCGACGCGCGGCGCGCGGCAACCAGATGCCACCGCTCGGCCCCGTCACCTGACCAGCCGGTGCCTTTCTCAACTTTGCGGGCCCAGTACCGGCCGAGCCGCGCGTGATCGGCCTCTGAGCCCGGTTCCCGGCCGGCTTCTAGACTCACCGGGTGCCTCGGATGATCGTGCTCAACGGGCCGCCGGGTTGCGGCAAGTCCACGCTCGCGCAGCTGTACGCCGACCGGCATCCGCTGGCGCTGAACCTCGACATCGACCGGCTTCGAGCCCTGATCGGGCGGTGGCGTGACGATCCGCAGGCGGCCGGGGTGCTCGCGCGCGGGGCGGCGCTGCCGGCGGCTCGGGCGCATCTGGTGGCGGGGCATGACGTGGTGATCCCACAGTTTCTGGCGCGACCGCAGTTCCTCGATCAGGCCGAGCGTCTCGGGCAGGAGGCCGGGGCCGAATTCCACGAGGTCGTGCTGCTTGACAGCAAGGAGAACGCGCTGCGCCGGTTCGGCGGTACGGTCACCGACGTGGGGCGCCGCAGCTACCGGCCACCGGCCGCGCTCGCGGACCTGGTCCGGGCTCGTGACCGGAGCTGCCGGTTCCCGGGATGCCGGCACCGCGCGGAGTTGTGCGACCTCGACCACACGGTTCCGTTCCCCGCGGGCCGACCAGCGTGGACAACCTCGGCGCGCTGTGCCGGCATCACCGTGTGTCCTGAATGCGATCGGGAGGTCTGATGTAGAGGCTGGATCTGTTGGTCGCAGTGCTGTGT
>JBOGDG010000361.1:0-4178 GCA_050701655.1 Micromonosporaceae bacterium | reverse complement strand
GCGCTGCGTACCCGCAGCGTGCCGCGGCCCCGTGGTGGCGCGATGAGGCATCGATAAGGCCGGCCTGGACCGGCTGCCGCCGGCCCGGCACCGACGGCGCCGTGTCAGCTCTGGCGGCGCCGCCCGTCGGCGCCTAGCGGCGCTGGCGCCTTGCCAGGGGGGTGCCGTCGGGCGCCTGCTCCTGGCGGTCGGGCGGCGAGGTGAGCCGCCCGTTGACGCGCACCAGCCCGTCGCGCCCTTTGTCCGGAGTCCCGTCCGATTCGGACGGGTTTCGGTGCGGCGCAGTGGGCGCACCGTTCGCCCCGGCCGGGCGGCCGCTCGCCGCTGCTGGCTTGCCGTGGAAGGCGGGCGGCTCGCCGAGCGAGAGCAGCTCGCGGTGCAGCTGCTGCAGCTCGTCGCACGGCTCCACCCCGAGCTCCTCGTTGAGTACGCCCCGCAGTTCGCGGTACGCCGCCAGCGCGTCCGAGCGCCGGCCACTGGCGCTGAGCGCCCGCATCAACAATCCGTGCAGCCCCTCGTCGAGCGGATTCGCGGTGACCAGGGACCGCAGCTCGCCGATCAGGTCACGATGCAGCCCGCGTTCCAGCTCGGCCTCGATGCACAGGTGCAACGCGTTGCGGCGCTGTTCCTCCAGATCCACGGCGTACGCCGAGAGCACCGGACCGCACTGCACGTTGGCCAGCGCGGGGCCGGACCACAGCGAGAGCGCGACCCGCAGGTGGCGTGCCGCCTGCTGGAACTCGCGCCGCTCCAACAGCTCCCGGCCCTGGTGGCAGAGCTGCTGGAAGCTGAACACGTCGACCCGCGACGGCGGCACCATGAACATGTATCCGGGGGAACGGGTGACGAGCAGCTCGTCGGAGTGCGACGCGAGCTGGTTCCACTCGATCGACTTGCGCAGCTGGTAGACGTACGTCTGCATGGTGGTGCGTACGCTGCGCGGCGGCCCGTCCGGCCACAGCTCCTGGATGATCGAGTCGATATGCACCACTTTGCCCGCCTGCAGCAACAGCATCGCGAGCAGTTGCAGAATCTTCGGCGCGGTGGGGGTGTACTCCTTGCCGTCCTTACGTATCTCGAGCGGCCCCAGCAGGCGGTAGGAAACCGCGCCGGGTGCCGCGCTGAACGCTTCGCCGTACGAGGGATCTTCGAGCCTCCCCCAGGCGGCTGGTTCGGGATTCATGGTGAAGCCCCCTCTAGTCCCACGGACTTGCACTTGACCTGGCCCCGTACCGCACAAGCGGACGCGTCCGCGGGCATTCGACTTTTAGTTGATCTCAAGGGTGGCAGCGACCGGGGGAAAGGCACAGTGATAGCGGCAGCAGAATGGCCGTGAATTGGCCCCGCTGGGATATGAAGAAAGCACGCCCAATGGATGATCACCGCACTGGCGGAGACTGTGGCCCGCCTCACAGAATGTTATTACCTACGAGCCCCAGCTTTAGGAGGCAGCGATGACCAATAGGGGCATTCAGTATTCAGGTATGACATCCCTTCCGTCAACCGGGAGCGATGCGAACTCAAGCCCATTGATCATCGAAAACTACGAACAATGGCGCGACCCGGCGAGCAGCGCGGCGACGGTCTGGACCTGGCGTCCCCCGCTGACCACCCCCGACGACCCGACTCGCCGAGTCTGAGTCACTCGGGACGTTCTGAGTCAGCCGGGATGTACTGAGTCAGCCGGGATGTGACGCGTCATGGCACGCCAGCGGGTCGGATTCAAGCGCCACCTGCGCGTCGAGGTGAGTAAGGGCAAGGGGGCCTTTCTCTTCTCGGAACATGGGGTTACCAGGCTCCGTGGCGCGTGCATCGAACCGCTGGTGAGTCTGCTCGACGGCACCAAGGATCTGCCGACCGTGCTCCGCGCCATGCCTGGCGGCATGGACGCGGAGCAGGTCGCGGATCTGATCGCACAACTCAGGGCAGCCGGTCTGGTCGAGCTCCGTACCTCGGACGAGGACGAAGCTGACCGGACCGCGTCGGCGTACTGGGACGCCTGCCAGGTCGATCCCGAACGCCACGGGCGCGGTAGCCCCCGCGTCCAGCTGATCCCGGTCGCCGCGGCCGCCGAGCGGCAGGCCGTCCAGCTCGCGCTGTCGGCGGCCGGGATCGCCGTGACTTCGGCCTCCGGGTACGGGCCCGGCGAGGCCGAGCTCTCCGTGGTGGTCTGCGACGACTACCTCAACCCCGTACTGGGCGACGTGGACACCGCCCACCGCGCCGCGGGTACGCCGTGGCTGCTGGCCAAGCCGGTCGGTACGCACGTCTGGCTGGGCCCGGTGTTCCAGCCCGGCAGTACCGGCTGCTGGCACTGCCTGGCCACCCGGCTGTGGCGCCACCGGCACGCCGAGGAGTGCGCGCAGGCCTGTCTCGGACACAGCGGCCCCGCCCCGCGTCCGGCGGTCTCGCTGCCGGCGCTCTCGGCGACCGCCGCGAACCTGCTGGCGCTGGAAGCGACCAAGTGGCTCGCCGGCCATCGCCACCCCGGACAGCAGTGCGTCTGGGTGTTCGACAGCGTCAACCTGCTCGGCCAGCGGCACGAGCTGCGCGCCCGGCCACAGTGCTCGCAGTGCGGCGACCCGACGCTGGTCGCCCGCCGAGCCGAGTCGCCGGTGGAGCTGCGGCCCACCCGCAAGGCGTGGGGGCAGTCCGGCGGACACCGGTCGCTGCCACCGGAAACGGTGTACGAGACGTACCAGCACCTGGTCAGCCCGGTGACTGGCGTGGTCAAGGAGATCACCCCGGACCGCCGCGGACCACAGTGGATGCACTCGTACCGCTCGGGGCCGTGCGTCGCGAAGGGCGTGCCCGATGTGGACCAGCTCGGCGCCAGCCTGCGCGGTCACTGCGGCGGCAAGGGCACCACGGCGCTGGAGGCCGAGGTGGGCGCGCTCTGCGAGGCGCTGGAACGCTACAGCGGCATCCGGCACGGCGATGAGAAGCGGATCCGCGGCAGCCTGCGCTCGCTCGGCGAGCAGGCCATCCATCCCAACGACTGCATGCTCTTCAGCGACGACCAGTACCGGACCCGAGCCGATTGGAACGCCGCGCACGGCCGGTTCCAGCAGGTGTGCGGGCCGTTCGACGTACACGCGGAAACCGACTGGACGCCGCTGTGGTCCCTCACCGAGCGCCGCCACCGGTTGCTGCCCACTGCGATGCTCTATTTCAGTGGGTACGCCACCCCCGGCAGCGCCGGCGTGATCGCCGACTCCAACGGCAACGCCGCCGGCAGCAGCCTGGAGGACGCGGTGCTGCAGGGGCTGCTCGAACTCGTGGAGCGCGACGCCGTGGCGCTGTGGTGGCACAACCGCAGCCGGGTACCGGGGGTCGAGCTGGGCGGGTTCGGTGACCCGTGGATCGCCGAGCAGCCGGCCCGGTACGCCGAGCTGGGCCGCGAGCTCTGGGCGCTCGACGTGACCTCCGATCTGGGCATCCCGGTGATGGTCGCGGTCTCGCGGTACGCCGGCGACGGCGGCGCCGAGGAGCTGTGGTTCGGACTCGGTGCGCACCTGGACCCGCGGATCGCGCTGCGCCGGGCACTGACCGAGCTGAATCAGCTGATGCCCGGGGTGCTGGACCCGGCCACGGTCGCCTTCGACGATCCCGACGCGGAGCGCTGGCGCCGGCACGCGACGCTGGCCAGTGAGCCGTACCTGTCGCCCGATCCCGGTCACATTCCGCGAAATGCCAGGAACTACCAGTACTCGGCGTACGACGACATATACGAGGAAGTCGCGCTCGTCTCCGGCAGATTGGCCGCCCGAGGAATGGACACCCTGGTTCTGGATCAGACCCGCCCCGATATCGGGCTTCCCGTCGTCAAGGTCATTGTGCCGGGATTGCGGCATTTCTGGGCTCGGTACGCGCCGGGGCGACTCTTTGACGTACCGGTCGCTCTGGGAAGGCGCCCGGAGCCCACCCGCCCCGACGAGCTCAACCCCATGCTGCTGTTTCTCTGAAAGGCGGGCCCCGCACCGTGTACTCCGAATCTGAGCTGACCATCCGACTGTGGTCGCTGACCGAGGATGTCCTGGTCGAGGGCGGTCCCGGTCAAGGGCCGTTGACGGTGGTCACCCGGTGGGGGGAGTTCACGTTCCATGCGATCGACGCGCGCTCCCGGGAGTCACTGCGCCGGATGAGCCTAGGGCCCGTCTCGCTGGACAACATCTTGC
>JBOGDG010000360.1:0-4204 GCA_050701655.1 Micromonosporaceae bacterium | reverse complement strand
CGGCGGCACCGTGCCGTGCGGCGGGCCGGGTGGCATCGCACCGTGCGGCGTCTCGGGGCCGTTCGGCGGCGCGGCGAATCCCGCACCGGTCGGGAAGCTGGAGACAGCCGCGCGATGCGGCGGCGTCGGCGGAGCGGCCCCATTCGGGGGTACGGGCGACTGGCCGCCAGGCGCGAAGGGCGCACCGGCACCATCGTCCGGGTAACCGAACCCCGGGGGTACGGGTAGCGCCGGGCCTCCCCCGATGACGGGAGCAGCACTGCCGGGGACACCACTACCAGGGATGCCGTTCCCCGGAACACCGTTGCCAGGGATGCCGCTGCTGGGGATGCCGTTGCCAGGAACGCCGTGGGCGGGCACACCGTACGGCGCGGTCGGAGCGGCACCGTTCGCCGGATGGCTGCCGTTATCGCCCGGCACCCCGGGGGCGGACTCGCTGGCGACCCCGGTCGGATACTCGACCTTCGCCCGGCCGCGGGCGACCGGAGTCACCCTGCCGACCGCGGCGCGGCGCGGCGTGCCGGGACGGCCGGAAGCCTCAGGCCCACCGCGTTCGCGGTCCGAAGGCGCACCGTCCATACCGGAAGCGTAAAGCCGTCACGCACTTCCCGGTAATGGTCGTGCCCCGGGAAACCACCCTGCGGGGCCGGTCCGGACCGGATCAGCTGGCCGGCTTCTCGCGCTTTTCCTTGATCTTGGCGGCCTTACCGCGCAGCTCACGGATGTAGTAGAGCTTGGCCCGGCGTACGTCGCCGCGGACGGCAACCTCGACCTTGTCGATGACGGGACTGTGCACCGGGAACGTGCGCTCCACACCGACACCGAAGCTCATCTTGCGGATGGTGAAGGTCTCCCGGAGCCCGTCGCCCTGGCGGCGGATCACGACGCCCTGGAAGACCTGGATCCGGGACCGGTTGCCCTCAACCACCCGCACGTACACCTTGAGCGTGTCCCCCGCCCTGAAGTCGGGGATGTCGGCCCGCTGCAACTGGGCGTCGAGCGCGTCCAGCGTGTTCATCGCGATGCTTCCTCATGCTCAAGGGCGCCCCATGACGCCGTCCGAATGCTTGCGGTTGTGGCCCAGCTGTGGGTCTTCCACAGGGGCACGCGGACCCGATCAGGTGTCCGCGGCAACCTCACCACTCTGCCACATCGGGTGGCGGTATCCGAAATCCGCCCCCCTCCAATACCTCTCGATCCGCGGCGTCGAGCTGTTCGGCCGCCAGCCGTGCCACCAGATCGGGACGCCTTTCAGCGGTACGGGTCAGGCTCTGGTCCCGCCGCCAGCGGGCGATCCGCGCGTGGTCACCGGAGCGCAGCACCTCCGGCACCTCGCGATCCCGCCAGACCGCCGGTTTGGTGTAGACCGGCGCCTCCAGCAGACCGGCGGCGTGCGACTCCTCGGTGAGCGACTCCGCGTTGCCGAGTACGCCCGGCAGCAGCCGTACCACCGCCTCCAGGATCGCCAGCACCGCGACCTCGCCACCGAACAGCACGTAGTCGCCGATCGAGATCTCCGCCACCGGCATCCGCGCGGCGGCCTCGTCGAGCACCCGCTGGTCGATGCCCTCGTACCGGCCACAGGCAAAGAGCAGCCGAGGGTACGCGGCGAGCCGCGCCGCGGTCGCCTGCGTAAACGGGGCACCGGCCGGAGTCGGCACCACCAGCAACGGCGGCTCCTCCGCCGCGCGCGCCCCACCGCCGGGCCGCACCCGCCCGTCACCGCCCAGCTCGTCACCGCCGCGCTCGCCAGCCCCAGACGGCACCGCGTCACCACCCGCGGGCGCCAGCTCGTCGAGCGCCTCGCCCCACGGCTCCGGGCGCATCACCATGCCGGGGCCGCCGCCGTACGGGGTGTCGTCGACGGTGCGGTGTACGTCGTGCGTCCACCGCCGCAGATCGTGTAGCCGTACGGTGAGCAGCCCGGTCTGGCGGGCCCGGCCGATCAGCGACAGGTCGAGCGGCGCGAAGTACTCCGGAAAGATCGTGACGATGTCAACCAGCACGGGCGACCACCGTCACAGCTCGAGCAGCCCGGCCGGCGGGGTCAGCACGAGCTTGCCCGCGTCCAGGTCGACCTCGGGCACG
This sequence comes from Micromonosporaceae bacterium, assembly GCA_050701655.1. Classification (GTDB taxonomy): domain Bacteria; phylum Actinomycetota; class Actinomycetes; order Mycobacteriales; family Micromonosporaceae; genus WHSM01. Next base: position 2,116 of record JBOGDG010000360.1, on the reverse strand, counting down.
ATCTCCCGTACGAACGGCACCAGCGCCTGGCCGCCGTCGGGGCGGCGTAGCACCAGCAGCTCGTGAGCGGGCGCGTGGTCCACCCGGATCACCTCGCCGAGCGGCGCCCCGCCGGAGTCGACCGCCGCCAGCCCGACCAGCTGGTGGTCGTGGAACTCGTCGGGGTCACCCGTCGGCCCCACCTCGCCGAAGTCGACCTGCAGCCGTACACCCCGCAGCTCGTCGGCGCCGTCCCGGTCCAGCACGTCCTCGAACGCCACGATCAGCCGGTTGCGGCCGCCGGTGGTGTGCGGGCGTACGGATTCGATGGTGAGCGGGCCGGCGTCCGCCGGGTCGGTGGCCAGCACCGACCCGACGGTGAAGCGCGCGCCGGGCTCATCGGTACGGATGTCGACGAGCACCTCGCCGCGTACCCCGTGCGGCCGGATCACCGCACCGATGACCAGGAACAACGGTCCAGACCTCAGTCGTTGTCGATGATCTCGACACGTACGCCGCGACCACCCACCGAGGTGATCACCTGGCGCAGCGCCCGGGCGGTACGTCCGCCACGGCCGATCACGGTGCCGAGGTCTTCGGGGTGCACCCGCACCTCGAGCCGCTGGCCTTTGCGCGAGTTGACCAACCGGACACGTACGTCATCCGGGTGGTCGACGATGCCGCGGACCAGGTGCTCCAGCGCCGGCCGCACCACCTCAGGACTCCGCTCCGGCGTCCGCACCGGCCTTCTCCTCGGACTTCGCGGCCTTCGCGGCCTTGGTGGTGGCCTTCTTGGCCTCAGCCGCCGGCTTCTCCGCCTTGGCGTCGGCCTTCTCAGCCTTGGCGTCGGCCTTCTCAGCCTTGGCCTCGACCTTCTCCGCCTTGGCGTCAGACCTGGCGGCCTTCTTGGCCGGCTTCTTGGTCTTCGCCTTCTCGGCCTTGGCCTCGTCGGCGGCGAGCACCGACTTCGCCTCGGCCTCGTACAGCGCGTGCTTGTCGGCCTTCGGCGCCGCCACCTTCAGCGGCGGCGGGGCCGGCAGCCCCTTGAACTTCTGCCAGTCACCGGTCAGCTCCAGCAGCCGCTGCACCGGCTCGCTGGGCTGGGCACCGACGGACAGCCAGTGCTGCGCCCGCTCGGAGTTGACCTCGATCCGCGAGGGCTCCTCCTTCGGGTGGTAGAGGCCGATCTGCTCGATCGCGCGACCGTCACGCTTCTTGCGTGAGTCGGCGATCACGATGCGGTACTGGGGATTGCGGATCTTGCCGGTCCGCATCAGCCGGATACGTACAGCCACAGTGCTCTTCGCTCCTGAAAGTCTGGCTTGGGTGTGAGCCGTCAGCCGACACGTGGGGTTGTGCCGCCTCTGACTCGACTGGACTGGCCACGCACCCGAGGTAGAGGGCGCCGGACGCGCGCCGACCAGCCTGCCATTCTGCCAGACTCCCCGCGCCATCGCCGCCGCACCCCGTAGACGACCACCCGGGACGCCTCGATCGGCACCCAGCTCAGACGGCGCGGCGGTACTGGCGCGGCCAGTCCGACTCGGCACCCAGCTCCCGGGCGGCGTGCCGGGGCCAGTACGGGTTGCGCAGCAGCTCCCGGCCGAGCAGCACCGCGTCGGCCTCGCCGGCGACGATCCGCTCCGCCTGGCGCGGTTCGGTGATCATGCCCACCGCCGCCACCGGCAGGTCGGTCTGCTGCTTGACCGCGGTGGCGTACGGCACCTGGAAGCCGGGTCCGACCGGGATCGACACCCCCGCCGCGTTGCCACCGGAGGAGACGTCGAGCAGGTCCACGCCGTGGGCGAGCAGCTCCTTGGCCAGCCGTACGGTGTCCTCGCCGGTCCAGCCGCCGTCGTCCGGCAGCCAGTCGGTGGCCGAGATCCGGAACAGCACCGGCAGCTCGTCGGGCCAGACCTCGCGTACCGCGTCGACCACCTCCAGGGCGAGCCGGCTGCGGTTCTCGAACGATCCGCCGTAGGCGTCGGTGCGGTGGTTGCTGTGCGGCGAGAGAAACTCCCCGAGCAGGTAGCCGTGCGCGCCGTGCACCTCGACCACGTCGAAGCCGGCCTGCCGCGCCCGTCGTGCGGCCGCCGCGAAGTCGGCGACCACCCGGGCGATCTGCTCGGTGGTCAGC
>JBOGDG010000359.1:0-4204 GCA_050701655.1 Micromonosporaceae bacterium | reverse complement strand
GCCGGGGCGTACCTGCGCAGCGACGACGAGGCCCGGCTGGCCGAGCTGTACGCCGACAAGCGGCTCACCCACCTGGGGTTGCGCCGGCTGGCCCCCACGGTGCTGGTGACCCCGTACGCGCCCGCCCGGCTGCTCACCCAGCTGCGCGAGCACGGTTACGCGCCGGTGCCCGAGGACACCGCCGGCACGGTGGTGCTGACCCGTCCCGACGTACGCCGGGCACCCGGCCGGCCCCGTACCCCCGCTCCCGCCGACGAGCTGATCCTCGACCAGCCGCGCGCGCTGGCCGCTGTGGCGGCGATCCGGCGCGGTGACGCCGCCGCCCGCGCGGCCCGCCGGACACCGGTGCTCACCCGGCCCGCCGGCTCGGTCACCGAGACGCTGGCGGTGCTGCAGCAGGCGTTGCGCGCCGGACGCGAGGTCTGGGTCGGGTACGTCGACTCGCACGGCTCCGACGCCTCCCGCCTGGTGCGCCCGGTCTCGATGGGCAGCGGCTACCTACGCGCGGAAGACGGCCGTACCGACATGATCCACACCTTCGCCCTGCACCGCATCACCTCGGCCACCCTCGCCGAGTAGGCGGGCTGAGACACTCCGCTAGAAATACCTGAACCAGAGGTACGGCATGCAGATGCCGATCGTGATCACGGTGACCACCAGGCCGTACTTGGTGAATTCCCAGAACGAGATCTTGTGGCCGTGACGTTCGGCGATACCGAGCACCACCACGTTGGCGCTGGCGCCGACGGCGGTCGCGTTGCCGCCCAGGTCGGCGCCGAGCGCGAGCGCCCACCACAGCACCCCGGCCTGCCCGGCACCGCCGTTGGCGGCGACCAGGTCGGAGACCACCGGGCTCATCGACGCCACGTACGGGATGTTGTCCACGATCGCCGACAGGAACGCCGACACCCACAGCAGCAGCACCGTCGCCAGCCACAGCCGGCCCCCGGTGGCGTCCGCCGCCGCGTCGGCGAGCTTGCCGATCACGCCGTTGGCGACCAGCGCGCCGACCATGATGAACAGCCCGGCGAAGAACACCAGGGTGGGCCACTCGACGTCGCGTACCACCTCGTTGGTATCGAGCCGGGAGATCGCGAGCAGCAGCAGCCCGCCGACGATCGCCACCACCGCCGGCTCCAGATGCAGCGTGGTGTGCAGCACGAACGCCGCCATGATCACCGCGAGCACGACGCCGCTGACCACCAGCAGCCGTACGTCGCGGATCGCGTCGCGTTCCTTCAGCGACATGATCTCGGCGACCCGGTCCGGGCGGTACACGAACGCCTTCCGGAACAGGACGCGGATCAGCCCCACGTACACCACCAGCAGCACCACCACGATCGGCGCCAGGTGCACCAGGAAGTCGTTGAAGCTGAGGTTGGCCCGACTGGCGATGATGATGTTCGGCGGGTCGCCGATCAGGGTGGCGGTGCCGCCGATGTTGCTCGCCAGCACCTCCGCGATCAGGTACGGCGCCACCGCCACACCGAGCCGCTCGCACACCAGGATGGTGACCGGCGCGATCAGCAGCACCGTGGTCACGTTGTCCAGCAGCGCGGACGCGAGCGCGGTGACCAGACACAGGATCACCATCACCCGGAACGGTTTGCCCTTGGCCTTCTTCGCTGCCCAGATCGCGATGTACTCGAAGACGCCGGTACGTTTCAGCACGCTGACCACGAGCATCATCCCGAGCAGCAGGAAGATCACGTTCCAGTCGATGCCGGAGTGCTCGGAGAAGAACGCGTGCTCGGCGTCGGTCAGCCCCAGCGCCAGCATCAGCGCGGCACCGCCGAGCGCGGCGGTGACCCGGTGCACCCACTCGGTCGCGATGAAGATGTACGCGACTACGAAGATGGCGATCGCGATCCAGGCAGCCACCGTCATGCCGCGACGCCCGCGGCTCGTGTTGCGACCGTCATGACACGAGCATCCGGTCGAGCAGGCTGTCCAGCGTGATGGCACCGACCATCTCGTCGTCCTCCACCACCGCGACCACCGGGCTGCGCATCCGCGCCATCATCGCCGCCACCTCCAGAACTGTCGCGTCCCCGTCCACCACCGGCAGCTCGCGAGGCTTTTCCGGCAGTGCCTCGCGTACCGTCTTGTTGCCGAGCGCGGACAGGAACAGATCGGCGTGTTGCTCGTCGACCACCCGCGCCAGCGCGGGATCCTCCTGGCAGTACCGCGGTACGGCCAGCCGCAGGACCTGCGTACCGGGGAGGATCTGGGACGGTTTGCCGTCGTCGTCCAGCACGATCAGACCGGGCAGGTCCTGGTCGGCCAGCAGCCGTGCGGCATCCATCGCCGGTGTCGACAGCGTCACCGTCGGGAAACCACTCGCAAGATCGCGTGCGCGCATGCACTCAGCCTATGTGGCGCGCCCGGTCCGGGCAGCCGGAGTGTGACCGGATCGATTCCCAGGAAACTCCCAGCCTTACCCAAGCCTCATCCCAGCTCCCGCCTCCAGAGTAAGAAGCGCGAACCTTTCCGGGGGGTATGAGTCGCTGGTGGTGCGGCGGCTCATCCGGCTGAGCCCCGGGTTATGAGGAGCCTCCCCTCATAACCCGGGGCACGGTCGTCTCCGGGCCATCTTTCGCTCTCCGATGGTCTCGGAAGTTCCGGCCGGGTCTCGCCACGGGGATGAGAGGAGCGCCAGATGCTGGTGCCGACGGGGCCCACCCAGGCCGGGTACGTGATCGACTGGACGCCCGTACGCCACTCCGCCACGTTCCTCGGCAAGCCCGTCGAGTTCCGGATCAACCCACCCGCCGACCTGGCCCGGGTCGCGCTCGCACGCGCGCTGGCCTCGGCGGTGGAGCGGCTGCGTACCGTCGAGGGCGCCTTCGCCCCCCGCCCCACCGGCGAGCCGCTGCACGCGGCGATCACCACGGCGGTGATGACCGGCTGCCGCGACGTACGGGAGGCCACCCACGGCTACTTCGACCCATGGGCGATGCCCGGCGGGTTCAACCCCGACGGGCTGCTGCGGGGCTGGGCGATGGAGCGGGCCGCCGCCGTGCTCACCGAGGCGGGGCTGCCCGACTTCGCGATCTCGGCCGGCGACGAGCTGCTGGTACGCGGAGCCGCGCCCAACGGGCAGCGCTGGCAGGTCGGCATCCGCCCGCCCGGGCACGGGGCACTGACAGTCAGCCTGCCGATCACCGACGCCGCGGTGTCGATGTCGACGGGGCGGGTGATCGACCCGCACACCCAGCGCCTGGCGACCCACTGGGACGCGGTCGCCGTCACGGGGCCGGATCTGGGGATCGCCGACGCGTACGCCACCGGCCTGCGCGCCGCCGGTCCGGCGCGGCTGAGCTGGTTCCCCACGCCGGACGGCTACCACGCCGTACTGTTCGCCGCTCCGAGACCGGACCAGCCGGTACGGCTCCAACCCGCCGCGTGAGGACGGCCCGCCGCGTGAGGGCGGCCGCGCCGCGTGAGCAGCTCAGGTGCCAGGCTTGCGACCGAACGAGTGCACCGGGGTGCCGACCGAGGTGAGCTCCCACAGCGCCACGGCGTCGGCGGCCAGCAGGTTGACGCAGCCGTGCGAGCCGGGCCCCTCGTGCAGGTACGACGGTGTCTGGTGGAACCCGATGTCCCCGGTGAACCGCTGCCAGTACGGCAACGGCACCTTGTAGTACGACGAGATCGGGCGCGGCTTCTTCTCGCTGATCGAGAAGTGCCCGCTGGGCGTGGTCAGCCCCGCCCGGCCGGTACGTACCACGGTGGGACCGAGGACGACCTTGCCGCCGCGTACCACCCACATGGTCTGGTGGGTCAGGTCGAGGCAGACGGTGAGCCGACCCTCGGCGTCGCAGGCGTCCAGCCGGGTCTCGGCGAGCCGCCGCGCGGCGGAGTCGGTCTGGGGGCCGGCCCGGCCGGTGGCCGGCCAGATGCCGTACCGCCGCTGGAATTTCTTGATCGCCTTGCAGTCCTGCGGTGACTGTTCGCCGTCAACGGTGACCGGACCGAAGCCGCCGAGCGCGGCGAGGTGCTGCTCGACCGCACGCTGGTGCGGCCCGACCGGGCAACCGGGCTTCTTGGCCGGCTTCGCCGGCGCTGGTGAACCCGAGGGGCCCGGCCCGCCGTCCTCCCCCGTGGCGGACGGTGAGCCGGGCCGTTGCGGTGGTGACGCGCTCGTCCCCGTGGGTGGTGCCCCGCCGGCGAAACTCGCCTGCCGGCCGGGCTCCACCCCGAA
>JBOGDG010000358.1:0-4212 GCA_050701655.1 Micromonosporaceae bacterium | reverse complement strand
GCGTCAAGCTAATCCACGAGATCCACGGCATCAAGGAGCGATCGACGTCGACCCGGGCGAGCGTAGAGCCATTTTCCCGCCTCCGCGGCGGCCCCGACAGGGGCCTGAAGAGCTAATCCGAAAATCGACGGTGAGTGGGCAGGCGGCAGCGTCCGGCGCAGCGCAGGCCGGGCACGGCTCGGGATCTGGACGGCGTACGACACCGACCACCAAGTCCCCGGCCGCGACCCCACTCCCGTCGGGAGCCTGTGCCACTCGTCCCAGGTTCTCGTGGCCGATCACCAGCCGGTCTTCGCCGCCTGGCGCCTCGCCGTACCCGCCGTCGACGATCTCCACGTCGGTGCCGCAGAGCCCGACCGCCAGTCCTTCGACCACCAGTGGGCCTTCCTCGGGCTGCGGCTCCGGGATGTCGCTGAGGGTCAACGAGTCATGAAACCCCGGGCGAACCGTCAATGCTCGCATGTCCTCTCCTCCTCACTGGTCGTCACCAACGGACGGTTCGCGCGGTTGCGGACCTGGTGACGCCAGCGTCGTCGCCGATGGATGAGAACGTGATGAGAGGCGCCCGGCACGGCGCGAGGTCACGGCGTAGTCCCGCTGTCTCCGGTGGCCCCGCGACGGCGGCGGGCGGCGAGCACCCACCCTAAGCCGAGCGCCAGAACCACGGCGAGGAGCAGTTCGCCGCCGAGTCCGAGCCGGCGGTCCAGGATGCGGTAACTGGTCCCGGCAACGAAGCCGACAGTCGCGACCGTGCCGGCCCAGGCAGCCCCGCCGAGGATGTTCGAGATGGCGAACGTGCGGTACGGCATGCCACTCATACCAGCGATGCCGGGTACCAGGGCCCGCAGCGCCATCGTCCACCGGCCGAGGACAACCGCGACCACTCCGCGACGGCGGACCAGGTCCAGTGCCCACTGCAGGTTTCCCGACCTGGTCATCCGGGTGGGAAGCCGCCCGAGGAGGGCGGCCCCCAGCCGGCGGCCGAGTAGGTATCCAACCTGGTCCCCGGCCACGGCCCCCGCCACCCCCGCGCTTCGTCGCCGCCACCGGGGTCCGGGTCGGCTACCACGGCCGGGCAGCCCACGCCGCACTCAACCCGTACGACGGGGTCAACGCCGCGGACGCCATGACCGTGGCGCAGGTGGCGATCGGGCTGCTCCGCCAGCACCTGCGCCCCGGCGAACTGGTCCACGGGATCGTCTCCGAGGCGGGATCCGCTCCCAACGTGATCCCCGCTCTCTCGCGCGCCGAGTACGGGCTGCGCGCCCCCACCCTCGCCGGCCTCTCGGCCCTGACCGATCGGCTGCGGGACTGCTTCGAGGCAGGCGCGCTGGCCAGCGGCGCCCGCCTGGAGTGGCAAGCCGACCCGGTGTCGTACGCCGACCTGCGCGCCGACGACACGCTGGCTGAGCTGTACCGCGACAACCGGCGCGCAGTGAGCCCCGACGCGGTCGAGCCGACCGGGGTCGGCGATCGGATCGCCGGCTCCACCGACTTCGGCAACCTCTCCCAGGCGGTGCCCGCGCTGCATCCGCTCTTCGACATCGGCGCGCCGACGCCGTACCACCACCCGGACTTCGCCGCCGCCGCCGCGACACCCGCCGCCGAGCGCGCGATGCTGGATGCCGCCCTGACCATGGCGTGGACCGCCATCGACGCCGCCGCCGATCCAGCACTACTGCGGCTCAGCGCCGACCGTCCACCCAACTCGGGTGAAGGCGGGCCCGGTCGTCGCTAGCCGACACGGGAGAAAGGTCTACGGGTTGTTGGCGTGGGTCAGGGTTTCCCAGGCCCGGAAGTAGTTGGCGTTGGCGGGGCGTTTGCTCTCGGTGTAGCGCTGGGTGGTCGGCATGTCGTAGCCGAGCCGGTTGTGGAAGTGGTTGAACGCCACCTCGGTGACCGAGCTGAAGCCGCGTTTCACGCTGCCGCCGCAGAGCCAGGACGGCACGGTGGCGCCCAGCTCGTACCGGGCGTGGAAGTACATGCCGTCCGTCAGCCGCTTGCTCATCTCGCCGTACAGGTTGACGCCCTGGTGCCAGGCGGTCTCCGCGACGTTGACCGCGGCGGCCAGGCCCCAGCCGGTGTGCCCGAAGTCGCGGCAGGTCTCCTGAGCGAGGCCGTCGACGAAGGTCTCCTGGCCCTGCCAGTACGCGATGATCTCGGCCCGGGTGTCCTTGGAGGGGCAGTTCGGCGGCGCCTTGGGAATCGAGCCGTCGCCGGTCTGGTAGACGTACGCCGGCACCCGGCCACGCCAGATCCTGACGGCCTTGTCGAAGGACGTCTTGTCGTCGAGGAACACCGCAATCCCGATCGAGGCGTCCATCATGATCAGTTCCCAGTTGCCGTTGTAGCAGCCCTTCCCGTTGATCACCTCGGGCAGATACACGTCGCGCAGCATCCTCGCGAACCGGTCGGCGTTCGGCCAGCTGGAGTACGTGTGGCGAATCAGCTCGCCGGCGCGGGCGAACGAGGCGCCGGCCCAGCCGGTCTGCAGGGGCGCGTTGTGGTTGGTGTGGTCCCGGATCTTGGCCGACCAGGCGTCCATGATCTGGATCGACTTCTGCGCGTGCCGGCTGTCACGGGTGATGTACCAGAGCAGCCCATGGGTGTACGCGGCCAGCGCGTCGTTGCGCTCGTCGGAGCAGCCGTAGTTCGGGTTCGAGCTCGGGCCGCACTCCACGATCTCGCGCGGCTTCGGGGTCCACGACAGCGACGCGTAGCTGCTGGCCCGCATCGCGTCGTACGCGGACTTCCAGGGCTGCGCGCCGGCGAGCGCCTGCTGCCGCGCCCGGTCCAGCTGCGTACGGCTGACCAGCACGCCCGGGTGCTTGAAGACCGACGGGCCGGCGACATCGACCTCGAGGTTGTCGACGTTGGGCCCGCCGTTGGCCGTGGTGGCGGTGGCGCGGACGGTGTTGGTGCCCGCCTGCAACGACACCGTGGTCGAGCTGGTCCGCCAGGTGGACCAGACGCCCGTACCTGCGAAGGACAGCTCGTTGACCGCCAGCGCACCGTTGACCGCGATGTCCATCGGACGATTGGTAGTGGTCCCATTGGCGTAGCGGAAACGCAGCGTATGTTTGCCCGCGGTCGCCGCGGTCACGGTCCACTGCACGTAGCTGCCGGTCACGTTGTCGTAGTTGACGAATCCGGTCCCCGAGAAGCCGGCGTGGTTGGACTCCGCAACGCCCTGCGAGATTGTCGCGTCCTCGGCCTCGTACGGGCCGCCAGCCGGCGGCGGGGGCTCCTCGGCGACCTCGACGTCCAGGTAGTCCAGGTTTGACGCCCCGCCCGACGTGGTGCCGGTGGCCCGGATCTTGCTGACCCCGGCGCCCAGCGGCACGGTGACCGTCACCGTCTCCCACGTTGACCAGGCGCCGGTGGAGCCGAACGCCAACCCGGCCTCGGCGACCGTACCGTTGACCGCGATGTCCGCCGGCCGGTTCGCGGTTGCCCCGTTGGCGTGCCGGAACGACAGGGTCGCGGTCCCGGCCGTCGCCGAGGTGACCGTCCACTCCACGTACGCGCCCGCCGCATTCGTCGTGTTGCAGAACCCGGTCCCCGAGAAGCCGGCGTGGTCGGAGTCCACAGTCCCCTGACACACCGCGTTCTCCGCCTCGTAGCGGGTAGCCGCTGCCGCAAGCTCCCCCGTGGCGGTGGCGGATCCGAGTTGCCCCGCCGTAGCGCTGGCGACCGGCGCGAGCAGCGCGATCGTCACACCAGCGAAGAGCCACAGCGGCATGCGTGCACGTGACATAGCGCGCTCCCGTCAAGTCCGAGGTGCCCCTCATCGAAGCGGGACTGGACGGGATAGTCAACACATACATCCCATGTATCTGGCCCAGATTGCCCGATCGGACTGGTTCCCTTCGACAGCAGAGCCTCTATCACCCAATGAATGGAGAGCACTCTCCGCGATCTTGGAGAGCTAGAGCGCCATGGCCGCCCGGCAAGTCTCCAAGATCTACTACTACACCTGGGGTTGGCCGAAGAGTTGGTCGCGGGCGGTGGCCAACGCGACCTGGAGCGCCCCGGCGAGTACGGGGTTGCCGGCCAGGGCCGAGAGCCGTACCGGCGGTTTCGGGATCGTCATGGCGTGCAGCTCCCGCTCGACCAGGGCGCGGAGCGGCTCGCCACCGGCGCGCGACACGTCCCCGGCGAGGACCACGAGCTCCGGGTCGACCACCGCAACCGCGCCGGCCAGCCCGGTGG
>JBOGDG010000357.1:0-4217 GCA_050701655.1 Micromonosporaceae bacterium | reverse complement strand
GGATCAACGAGGGCGCCGGCGCCCGGATCCAGGAAGGGGTCGTGTCGCTGGGTCTCTACGGCGAGATCTTCCGGCGCAACGTACACGCCTCCGGGGTGGTGCCCCAGATCTCGCTGATCATGGGCGCCTGCGCCGGCGGCCACGTCTACTCCCCCGCGATCACCGACTTCACCGTGATGGTCGACCAGACCAGCCACATGTTCATCACCGGCCCCGACGTGATCAAGACCGTCACCGGCGAGGACGTCACGTTCGAGGAGCTGGGCGGGGCGCGTACCCACAACACCAAGTCGGGCAACGCACACTACATGGGCTCCGACGAGGAAGACGCCATCGAGTACGTCAAGGACCTGCTGTCGTACCTGCCGGGCAACAACCTCGACGACCCGCCGGTGTTCCCGGCCTCGCCGGAGCTGGGGGTGTCGGAGGACGACAAGTCCCTCGACACGCTGATCCCCGACTCGGCGAACCAGCCGTACGACATGCACACGGTGATCACCTCGGTGCTCGACGACGGCGACTTCCTGGAGACGCAGCCGCTTTTCGCGCAGAACATCCTGACCGGCTTCGGTCGTATCGAGGGGCGCTCGGTCGGGGTGGTCGCCAACCAGCCGTCGCACTTCGCCGGCACCCTCGACATCGACGCGTCGGAGAAGGCCGCCCGGTTCGTCCGCACCTGCGACGCGTTCAACATCCCGGTGCTGACGTTCGTGGACGTACCCGGGTTCCTGCCCGGCACCGACCAGGAGTGGGACGGCATCATCCGGCGCGGCGCGAAGCTGATCTACGCGTACGCCGAGGCGACCGTCCCGCTGGTCACGGTGATCACGCGGAAGGCGTACGGGGGTGCGTACGACGTGATGGGGTCCAAGCACCTCGGCGCCGACCTGAACTTCGCGTGGCCGACCGCGCAGATCGCTGTGATGGGCGCCCAGGGCGCGGTCAACATCCTGTACCGCAAGGAGCTGGCCGCCGCGTCCGACCCGGATGCGGCCCGCGCCCAGTTCATCGAGCAGTACGAAGACACCCTGGCGAATCCGTACGTGGCCGCCGAGCGCGGCTACGTCGACTCGGTGATCCCCCCGTCGGCGACCCGCGTCGCGGTCACCAAGGCCCTCCGCACACTCCGCGGCAAGCGCGAGACCCTCCTCCCCCGCAAACACGGAAACATTCCCCTATGAGTGCCCACTCGCGCGTGTGCCGGGGCTGCACTTGGGGCCCCAAATGGTCCCCCGGATACGGACATAACGGGCGCCACAGCGACCATTTAAGGCCCCAAGTGCGAGAGTGAGGCACCGTATGAGTGAGCGAGTGGTGCTGCGGGTGGTGCGGGGGGCGCCTACCGATGAGGAGCTGGCGGCGCTCACGGTGGTGGTGGCGGCGCGGGCCGCCGCGGGGGGCGCCGAGGCTCCGGCCACAGCCCCGTCTGAGTGGCGTAACCGGGCCGCGCTGGTACGCAAGCCGCTGCACCCCGGCCCGGGGGCGTGGCGCGCCTCCGCCCGCCCCCGGTGAACCCGTCGGGGTCAGGAGGCGCAGGATACCTTCGCATCGGCCCAGTCGGCGTGGTCGCTGTTGTTGCCGTCCAGCGCGTCGGTCACCACGAGCCGCACGAACGACGCTCCCGTGAGGTCCGCGGTCAACGTCTTCGGCGCCGTGTCCTGCCAGGTCATGACGCCGCTGTCGGCGACCTTGGTGGAGTCGGCCCAGATCTCGAAGCTGACCGAGCCGGCCCGGTTACCCCGCTTCTCGTCGTCCACCCCGACATCGGCGACCAGGCGGCTGCAGCCGCCGGCGACGTAGTACATGATCTGTCCCGGCGCGTGCACCCCGAGTCCTTTGGCGTACGTCACGCCGCTGATGGAGATGGTGCGGCCGTCCCGGGCAGCCCGCTCCCCGTTGGACATGTCGATCTCCACAGGGCCCCAACCGTTCTCGGCCTCCAGCCACCGCGCGTCACTGAGGTACCCGGTCTTCAGCGGTGGTGCCCCGGGAACGATCAACCGGAGCGGGCCGCTGACCGGGTACTCCTTACCGCGTGCCCAGTAACTGCCGTTCACGGTCAGCTCATACGTACCCGGGGCGGCGTCTGCCGGTGGGGTCACGGTCCACGCGCCGCGCAGGCTCTGGCCCGTGCGCAGCTCCGGGCGGGCCACCGGCTCATCCGGCGTCACCGTCCAACCCTGCGCCGATGTGGTGAGGCGAAGCTCCGCACCGTACGCCGGGAGCCGGCCGTGGTTGGTGAGCTCGCCGGTGACCTGGAACGGCTTGCCCGGCACGATGTACTGGCCGGCCGAGCCCTGCGCCGGGCTTGCTGCCTTGGCCTCGAAACTGGTGGTGGGCGGGTACTTCCCCCAGTCGGCATCGGTGCTCACCCGGTACATCACGGTGCCGTGCGCCGGCACGTGCGCGGCGATGTCGCCCGCGGACTCAGTGTTGGTGTGCCGCCACAGGTCGCGCAGCACGTACCCCGGGCGTTGCGGTAGACCGACCGCCTCCGCCGTGGTGCTGATCTTCGCGCCGTACGAGTTCTCGTTGAACAGCGCGACTGCGACGTCACCGTCGGCGAGCGGCTTGGCGAACACCCAGAGGCCGTCCTTGTTGGACAGCACCTTTCCCTGGACGCCCCGTGGGTCCTGGTCGATCGCGATCACTTCCCGGTTGAGCAGGATGTCGTACATCGCGTCGCTGACGTTGCGCAGGTCCGAGCCGATCAGCAGCGGCGCCGCCATGATCGACCAGAGGCTGAAGTGGGACCGGTACTCGGTGTCGGTCATCCCGCCGTTGCCGACCTCGAGCATGTCGGGGTCGTTCCAGTGCCCGGGCCCGGCGTGCTCGTCCAGCGCCGCGTTCGCCTTCATGATCGACAGCATCGAGGCCCAGTTGTCGCTGATGTCCCCGGTGGTACGCCACAGGTGCCCGACGTCGGCGCCCCACTCCCAGGGCTTGTTCTGGCCCCATTCGCAGATGCTGTAGACGATCGGGCGGCCGGTCTTCTTCAGGGCGTCGCGCATCTTGGTGTACCGCTCGATCGCGGGCACACCCTGGTTGTTGCAGTTGTCGTACTTGAGGTAGTCCACGCCCCAGTCGGCGAAGGTCTGCGCGTCGATCTCCTCGTACCCGAGGCCGCCGGGGAACCCCAGCCGGTTGCAGGTCTTGGTGCCGGCGCTGGTGTAGATGCCGAACTTCAGGCCTTTGCCGTGTACGTAGTCGGCGAGCCACTTGATGCCGCGGGGGAACCGGGCCGGATCCGGCACCAACCGCTTGGTCTCCGGATCTCGTTGCGGCAACGCCCAGCAGTCGTCGATGTTGACGTACTCGTAGCCGGCGTCCTTGAGCCCCTTCGTCACGAAGAGGTCGGCGATCCCGACGATCATCTCCTCGTTGAAGGTGTTGCTGCAGTGCGTGGTGTTCCAGTTGTTGAAGCCCATCGGCGGGGTGAGCGCCAGCCCGTCGTCCAGGGCGTACGCGGCGGGCCGCGGTGACGCCGCCTCACTCGCGATGATGACCGTCGCGGCAGCAGCCACAGTGACGATCAGGCTTGCGAAAACCGACAGTAGCTTCTTGGGGGCCAGTCTCATGGGTGTCTCCCGTCGGCGAGGACCTCTCCGTCGGCGCCCCCGCTCAGTCGCCCCACTAGCCGGAAACCGCACACCCGCGATGTTTGAAAACGTTTGATTCCGCGCCGTGAGGGGGACCGATCCACCGCATCTCAAACTAAAGCACAACGGTTAAACAGAATCAATCGTCGAGTGGCGACTCGATACCGATTTCGCGGCCCAGCGGGAACACTGCTGACACACCCAACAGCAACGCTGTTGACATCGGTCAGTCAGCGGGCTTCGGCGAGGACGGCGGCGAGCTGGTCGACGGCCCAGTCGAGTTCGTCGGCGGTGATGGTCAGCGGCGGGGCGATCCGGATCGTCGAGCCGTGGGTGTCCTTGACCAGTACGCCGCGCTCGGCGAGCCGCTCGCACGCCTCACGTCCGGTCATCAGCGCCGGATCGATGTCGATCCCAGCCCACAGACCGCGGCAGCGGAAGCCGACGACACCCGTACCCACCAGATCCTTGAGGCGGACCGCGAGCCGGTCGCCGAGCTGGCGGGCGCGCTGCTGATACTCGCCGGTGGCGAGCAGCCGCAGCACCGCGCGCCCCAGCGCACACGCGAGCGGGTTGCCGCCGAAGGTCGAGCCGTGCTCACCCGGGCGCAGCACCCCC
>JBOGDG010000356.1:0-4238 GCA_050701655.1 Micromonosporaceae bacterium | reverse complement strand
CGCCTGGCCGCTCTCCCGCGCCAGGTAGACGTCGCCCGGAGCGACCAGCGCGAGCCCCACCAGCACCAGGTCGAGCTTGCGCCGCAGCGGCGGGATCAGCCCGTAGCCGACGCCGACCAGCACCAACATCGGCACCAGCACCACCGCGGCGTGCACCAGCAGCGGGTGGGCCGGCAGCCCCAGAATCTCCTCGAACGGCATCCGCGCTTCCCTTCCGACCCAGGTCCCGCGCCGAAGCCCGGCGCAGGACACGAGGTAATACGGCCTCAGACGGCGAGCAGATTGCGGGCCAGCTCCCGGTACGCCTCCGCGCCCCGGCTGCGCCGCGCGGTGTCGAGCACGGTACGCCCCCGCGCCGGCGCCTCGGCGAACCGTACCGACCTCGGGATCGGCGGCGCGAGCACCGGCAGCTGGTACGTCTCCCCGATCGCCCCGATGATCTGCTTCGCGTGCCGGGTACGCGGATCGAACTGCGTCGGCAGCACCCCCAGCACCCGCAGCCCCGGGTTGTACGCCAGCACCTCGTCCTCCAGGGTGTCCAGCAGCTGGTCGACGCCGCGGAACGCCAGCAGCTCGGCCTGCACCGGCACCAGCAGCGCGTCGGCGGCGACCAGCCCGTTGAGGGTGAGCAGCCCCAGCGTGGGTGGGCAGTCGATCACGATCTGCTGGTAGTCGGAGGCGAGCGGGACGAGCGCGTCCCGGAGCCGGGTCTCCCGGTCGCCGAGCGGGGCGAGCACCGCCTCACAGCCGGCCATCTCGATCCCGGCCGGCAGCAGGTCACAGCCGCCGTCGAGGGAGCGCACCGCGTCGGCCGGATCGGCCTTGCCGAGCAGCACCTGGTACGCGTTCGGCTCCAGGTCCCGGGGCTCGAGCCCGAGCGAGAACGTCAGGCAGGCCTGCGGATCGAGATCCACCAGCAGCACGCGTTGGCCCTGCTCGGCGTACGCGGCGCCCAGGCAGGCAACGGTCGTCGTCTTCCCGACGCCGCCCTTCTGGTTCGCCACAGCGAGTGTCACCGCCACGCCGCACAGTCTTCCGGCCTGCTGACAACAGGGCAATCCCGCCACGCCAGCGGTCAGGTGCGGCGAGTTCGGGCACAGTAGAGGCGTGGTGGAGATCTCTGCGCACCGGGGCGGCGCCGAGCACGCGCGGCTGGAGACCCGCGAGGCGTACGTGTCGAGTGTGGACACCGGCGCCGATCTGGTCGAGGTGGACGTACGGCGTACCGGCGACGACCAGCTGGTGGCGTTCCACGACGACGGGCTGCCGGGGACGTCGGGACGGCAGCTGTTGAGCGGGCTCACGTACCCCCGGCTGTGCGAGCTGGCGGGCTACCCGGTGCCGCTGCTGGACGACGTGCTGGGGCTGCTCGCCGGGCGTACCCGCGCCCACATCGACCTCAAGGAGACCGGGTACGAGCACCGGGTGATGGCGCTCGCCGAGACGGCGCTGGGCACCGACAACTACCTCGCCACCTCACTGGAGATCGAGACGGTCACCCGGATCAAAGAAGACTTTCCGGGGGTACGGGTGGGGCTCTCGCTGGGTCGCCCCCTGGACGGCGCGTCGGTGGGCCATCGCATCCGCACCCGGTGGCGCGAGCTGTTCCCGGTGCGGCGGCTGCGACGCTGCGGCGCCGACTTCGTCTCGATGCACTACCGGCTGGCCGACCTCGGGGTGCTGCGGCAGTGCGCCGCGGCGGGCGTACCGGCGATGGTGTGGACCATCAACGACGAGGCGATGATCGATCGGTTCCTGGGTGACCAGCGGGTGACCACGGTGATAACAGATCGGCCCGCGTACGTGGCCCGCCGCCGCGCGGTTCTTGCGGTTCAGTGATGAGCCTCATTCGGTCTCGAAAAGTTACCACTCGAACACGTAGGGTCCCAGAGGGTTACCACCCACTCCCAAACCCCTACTGTGAAAGGGACATTCCGGATGACATCCGACCTCCCCGTCACATCCACCACCGAGACCGGAGCCCCGGCGCCGAGCGACGCCTTCGCGCTCACCGCCGGCGCCGACGGCCCGATCCTGCTGCACGATCACCACTTCATCGGCCAGCTGGCGCACTTCAACCGGGAGCGCGTGCCGGAACGCAACGTGCACGCGAAGGGCGGCGGCGCGTTCGGCTTCTTCGAGGTCACCGACGACGTGTCGGCGTACACCAAGGCGGCGCTCTTCCAGCCCCGGACCCAGACCGGCACGCTGCTGCGGTTCTCCACCTTGGCCGGCGAGCAGGGCTCGGCGGACACCGTACGCGACCCGCGCGGCTTCGCGCTGAAGTTCTACACCTGCGAAGGCAACTACGACCTGGTCGGCAACAACACCCCGGTCTTCTTCATCCGGGACCCGATGAAGTTCCCGCACTTCATCCGCTCCCA
Source organism: Micromonosporaceae bacterium (assembly GCA_050701655.1). GTDB lineage: Bacteria > Actinomycetota > Actinomycetes > Mycobacteriales > Micromonosporaceae > WHSM01. The sequence continues at coordinate 1,854 of JBOGDG010000356.1, read as the reverse complement.
GAAGCGGCTGCCCGACATCGGGGTGCGCGACAACAACATGCAGTGGGACTTCTGGACCCTTGCGCCCGAGTCGGCGCACCAGGTCACCTGGCTGTTCGGCGACCGCGGCACGCCGCGTACCTGGCGACACATGAACGGGTACGGGTCCCACACGTATCTGTGGGTGAACGCCGGCGGCGAGCGGTTCTGGGTGAAGTACCACTTCAAGACCGACCAGGGGATCGAGACCTTCACCGCCGAGGAGGCCGCCGCGATGGTCTCCGACGATCCGGACTACCACCGGCGGGACCTGTTCGGCTCGATCGCGCGCGGCGATGCCCCCACCTGGACCCTGTACGTGCAGGTGATGCCGTACGCCGACGCCCCGGACTACCGGTTCAACCCATTCGACCTGACCAAGGTGTGGCCGCACGCCGACTACCCGTTGCAGCGGGTCGGCCGGCTGGTGCTGGACCGCAACCCGGAGAACTTCTTCGCCCAGATCGAGCAGGCCGTGTTCGAGCCGTCCGCACTGGTGCCCGGGATCGGGATCTCGCCGGACAAGATGCTGCTGGGCCGGATGTTCGCCTACGCCGACACCCACCGGCACCGGATCGGCCCGAACTATCTCCAGCTGCCGGTCAACCAGCCGCAGGTGCCGGTGAACACGTACACCTTCGACGGGTCGATGCGCTACCACCACAACGGTGCGCAGCCGGTCTACTCCCCCAACTCGTACGGTGGTCCGGCCGCCGCCGGGGGTGCCGCTGACCACGGCTGGGGCATGGAGGCCGCTGAGATGGTGCGCGCCGCCGCCACGCTGCACTCCGAGGACGACGACTTCGGCCAGCCCGGCACCCTGGTACGCCAGGTGCTCGACGACGCCGACCGGGACCGTCTGGTGCACAACGTCGCCGGCGCGCTCACCCTCGACGTGAGCCCCGAGGTGCGCGCCCGCGCGGTGGCGTACTGGCGGGCCATCGACAAGACTGTCGGCGACCAGATCGCCGCCGCCTGCGGCTCCTAGCCTCCGCTCCCCCAGCCTCCGCTCCCCCAGCGTTACATGATCATGGCTCTCTTCATGTAGTGATCACTACATGAAGGGAGCCATGATCTTGCGGATCCCCGGTGGCGGCATGGCACCCTGGAGGCATGGACGGCGACCTGGGGTTGTTCGGGCCGGAGAGCGTGAGCTGGCGGGTACAGGCCGAGCCGGTGCTGTGGTTCGCGGGGCTGCGGGCGCTCTACCTGCAGGCGCTGCACCCGGTGGCGGTCGCGGGCGTGATCCAGAACTCCGACTACCGTACCGACGCCTGGGGGCGGCTGATCCGTACCGCCAACTACGTCGGCGCCGTCGTGTACGGCACCACCGACGAGGCGCAGCGCGCCGCCGCCCGGGTACGCGGCATCCACCGCAAGCTGCGCGGACGACACCCCGACACCGGGGAGGAGTTCCGGGTCGATCGACCCGATCTGCTGCTCTGGGTGCACGTCACCGAGGTGGAGTCGTTCCTCTCCACCGCGCGTCGCGCCGGGCTGCGGCTGTCCGACGCGGAGGTGGACACGTACTACGCCGAGCAGCTGCGCGCCGCCGAGCTGATCGGGCTGGATCCGTCGACCGTCCCCGACTCGGCCGCCGCCGTGGAGGAGTACTACCGCGAGCTCCGCCCCGAGCTGCGGCTCAGCGACGGTGCGCTGGAGACCGTGCGGTTCCTGGTGGCGCCGCCGCTGCCGTGGGGTCTGGGCTGGACCCCCGTACGCGGCGCCTGGCTGGGCGTCTCCGGGCTCGGCTTCAGTCTGCTGCCGCGGTGGGCGCGCCGGATCTACCGGATGCCGGGGCTGCCCACCACCGACGCCACCGCGACCCTCACACTC
>JBOGDG010000355.1:0-4241 GCA_050701655.1 Micromonosporaceae bacterium | reverse complement strand
GGGCGGGGGTGCCGGCGTTCGTACTCCGGCTGAAGGATTTCGCGGCGCGGGCGGACTGGGATGCGGCGCTCACCGCCGAGCTGGCCAAACACCAGCCTGACCTGGTGATCTCGGCCGGCTTCCTGAAGCTGGTCGGCGCGTCGTTCCTCAAGGAGTTCGGCGGGCGCTACCTGAATACCCACAACACGCTGCTGCCCGCGTTCCCCGGCATCCACGGCCCGCGCGACGCTCTGGAGTACGGCGTCAAGCTCACCGGCGCCACGCTGTTCATCGTCGACGAGGGGGTCGACACCGGGGCGATCATCGCTCAGGTGGCGGTCCCCGTACACAAAAATGACACGGTGGAGACGCTGACCGAGCGGATCAAGGTCGCCGAACGCCGGCAACTCGTCGAGTACGTCGGAAGGATGGTCCGGGAAGGCTGGACCGTCACCGGAAGAAGGGTCACCATCCCGTGAGCAGCACCGCCGAGCGCAAGCCGATCAAGCGGGCCCTGATCAGCGTGTACGACAAGACCGGGCTGGACGAGCTGGCGCGCGGCCTGGACGCGGCGGGGGTGGCGATCGTCTCCACCGGCTCCACCGCCGCGCGGATCGAGGCGGCCAGGGTGAAGGTGACCCGGGTGGAGGAGCTGACCGGCTTCCCCGAGTGCCTGGACGGCCGGGTGAAGACGCTGCACCCGAAGGTGCACGCGGGGCTGCTCGCCGACCTGCGGCTGCCGGCGCACGCCGAGCAGCTCGCCGAGCTGGGGATCGAGCCGTTCGACCTGCTGGTGTCCAACCTGTACCCGTTCACGTCAACGGTCGCCTCCGGTGCGTCGCCGGACGAGTGCGTCGAGCAGATCGACATCGGCGGCCCCGCGATGGTGCGCGCCGCCGCGAAGAACCACCCGTCGGTAGTGGTGGTGACCTCGCCGGCGCAGTATCCGGCGCTGCTCGAGGCGGCCGCTGCCGGAGGTTTCACGTTAGGAGAGCGCCAGAAGCTGGCGGCGGCGGCGTACGTGCACACCGCGACGTACGACGTGCACGTGGCGTCGTGGATGGGCAGCGTCCTGGCGCCGGAGGAGGGCAGCCGGTTCCCGGAGTGGGTCGGCGCCACCTGGGACCGCGCGGCGACCCTGCGGTACGGCGAGAACCCGCACCAGGCCGCCGCGCTCTACACCTCCGGGTACGCCCCGGCGCCCGGGCTGGCGCAGGCCGAACAGCTGCACGGCAAGGAGATGTCGTACAACAACTACGTCGACGCGGATGCCGCGCGGCGGGCGGCGTACGACTTCGAGGCGCCGTGCGTGGCGATCATCAAGCACGCTAACCCGTGCGGTATCGCGGTCGGCGCCGACGTCGCCGAGGCGCACCGCAAGGCCCACGAGTGCGACCCGGTCTCTGCGTACGGCGGGGTGATCGCGGTCAACCAGCCGGTCACGGCGGCGCTGGCGGAGCAGATCGCGGAGATCTTCACCGAGGTGGTGGTGGCGCCGGAGTTCGAGCCGGCGGCGCTGGAGCTGCTGACGAAGAAGAAGAACCTGCGGCTGCTGCGCGCGGCGAAGGTGCCGCGCGGCGGGGTCGAGACCCGGCCGATCTCGGGCGGCCTGCTGATGCAGACTCGGGACGCCATCGACGCGCCCGGTGACGCGCCGTCGGCATGGCAGCTCGTCGCCGGCGAGCCCGCCGACGAGGCCACCCTCGCGGACCTGGAGTTCGCCTGGCGGGCGGTACGCGCCGTGAAATCCAACGCGATCCTGCTCGCCTCCGGCGGCGCCACCGTCGGCGCCGGCATGGGCCAGGTGAACCGGGTCGACTCGTGCCGGCTCGCGGTCAGCCGGGCCGGGGAGCGGGCCGCCGGCTCGGTCGCCGCCTCCGACGCGTTCTTCCCGTTCCCGGACGGTTCGCAGGTGCTGATCGAGGCGGGCGTACGCGCGATCGTGCAGCCGGGCGGGTCGATCCGCGACGACCAGGTGATCGCCGCCTGCAAGGAGGCGGGCGTCACCCTCTACCTGACCGGCACCCGCCACTTCTTCCACTAGTGCTGGCCGGTTTCGTCGCAGCCGTAGGGCAGGATGGCGGCGTGATCGAGGAGCGGGTCGCGCACGAGGACTGGGCGTGTGAGGAGTTCGACCAGCGGCGGTACGAGCGCTGCGAGCTGGTCGAGGTCGACGCCACCGAGGCCCGGTTCACCGGGTGCGTCTTCGATGCCTGCCAGTTCGGCAACGTACGGTTCAACGCCGCCGAGTTCACCCGCAGCGCGTTGACGGGCTGCACGTTCCGGCGGTGCGTGTTCTTCGGCGCCAGCTTCGACGAGTGCAAGCTGACCGGCTCCACGTTCGTGGAGTGCGAGCTGCGCCCGCTGACGGTCACCCGGCGGCGACTGGTCGTACGTGACGATGCGCGGCGAGGACCTCTCCGGCATCGGTCTGCGCGGGCTGAAGCTGCGGGAGTCCGACTTCACCGAGGCCGACCTGGGCAAGGCCGACCTGCGCGACGCCGACCTCGGCTACGCCCGGCTGCACCACACCAACCTGCGCGGTGCCGACTTGCGGGGCGCCGACCTGGAAGGGGTCGCGCTGCGCGGGGTCGACCTCACCGAGGTGCGCATCGACCTGGCACAGGCTGCCCTCTTCGCCGCTGCCCACGGCGCCCGCCTGGACTGATCCGCTGCTGCGCCGCGCCGGCTCAGCCCACGGACCAGCCTTCCGGCTCGGGGCCAGCCCGGGACCGACCCCAGAGCTAGCTCGCGGCGGGGATGCGTACCACCTCTTCTGCGAAGTGGCAGGCGCTGGTGCGACCGTCAGCGTGAGTGCCGGGCAGCAGGTGGTCCTCGGGTACCTGGTCCACGCAGACCTGCTGCGCGTACGGGCACCGGGGGTGGAACGGGCAGCCGGACGGGATCTGCGTCAGGCTCGGCGGCAGCCCCGGGATCGAGGTCAGCTTGTGACCCTTCAGATCCAGTCGGGGCAACGACTCCAGAAGCCCTCTCGTGTACGGGTGCCCCGGCGCGGCATACAGCGAGTGCACGTCGGAGTGCTCGACGATGCGGCCGGCGTACATCACCGCGATCCGGTCGGCGATGTCGGCGACCACGCCGAGATCGTGGGTGATCAGGATCAGCGCCATGTTGCGTTCGATCCGCAGCTCGTTGAGCAGCCCCATGATCTGGGCCTGCACCGTGACGTCGAGCGCGGTGGTGGGCTCGTCGGCGATCAGCACCGGCGGATCCAGCGCCAGCGCCATCGCGATCATCACCCGCTGCCGCATCCCGCCGGAGAACTGGTGCGGGTAGTCCCTGAGCCGCTGGCGGGCGGCCGGGATGCGTACCAGATCCATCAGCTCTACGGCGCGGTTCAGCGCGTCGGCTTTGCTCATGCCCTGGCGTACCCGCAGCGTCTCGGCGATCTGCCAACCGACGGAGAAGACCGGATTGAGCGCGGAGAGCGCGTCCTGGAAGATCATCGCGATCTCCTTGCCGCGTACCTGCCGCCACTCCTCGTCGGAGGCGCGCAGCAGCTCCTCGCCGCGGTAGCGGATCGAGCCGGCGGTCACGTACGCCGGCGGCGTCTCCAGCAGCCCCATCACCGCCTGCGCGCTGACGCTCTTGCCGGAGCCGGACTCGCCGAGGATCGCCAGCGTCTCGCCGGCGGCGACGTGGTAGCTGACGCCGTTCAGCGCCTGTACCACACCGTCGCGGGTACGGAACTCCAGCCACAGGTCATCGACCTCCAGCAGCGGGCCGGTCCATTCGTACAGCCGCTGTGGCTCGTTGTCGTGCACGTACAGCTCCATCGGGCCTCCTGCTGCACACCATGGTGCTCCCTGATCGATCTGCCGTATCCGCCAGACAACAATTCGGCAGCGACGACGCGGCCCCGGTCAACGGTGTGGGCGTACCCGGGCAATAGGCTCATCGGGTGTCGGAGCTTCTGATTCCCACCGCGCTGATCGCCGTGGTGGTGGCGGTCGCCGCGGCGGCGAAGCGGCTCGGCGTACTGTCGCCGATTCTGCTGGTCACCGCCGGGATCGCGATCTCGTTCGTACCAGGGGTGCCGGCGGTCGAGCTGGACCCGGAGCTTGTGATCGCGGGCGTACTCCCGCCGCTGTTGTACGTGGCGGCGGTCGAAACGTCGGTGCCAGCCTTCCGCTACAACCTGCGCCCGATCCTGCTGCTCGCCGTTGGGCTGGTGCTGTTCACCGCCGCGGCGGTCGGGCTGACGCTGCACGCCGTGGTGCCGGCGATTCCGCTGCCGGCGG
>JBOGDG010000354.1:0-4248 GCA_050701655.1 Micromonosporaceae bacterium | reverse complement strand
GCGCTGCACGGGCTGGCCGCGCTGGTCGCCGAGCGCGGCGAGCAGTGGCCCTACGACGCCCCGTACGCCGAGGTACGCGACGCGCTGCTCGGCATCCACGGCATCGGCCGGTTCACCGCGCTCGCGATCCTGCTCCGGGTGCTGGGGCGGCCCGACGACGTGCCGCTGGAGATGGCGCAGTTCGCCCAGGTGGTCACGGAGGTGTACGGCCCCGGCGCCACCGGCGACACCGTACGGGAGCGGTACGGCGACTACGCCGGCTGGTGGGCGTACTTCGCGAAGACCGCGCTCGGCTTGCGCGGCGTCCCCACCACCCACAGCACCGCTACTGTGCGCCTGGGGCTCCGAGCCAGCTGAGCAGGGTCCGTACGCCCCAGCCGGTGGCGTACTTGGCCAGCTCGCCGTCGTCCTTCTCGATCCACGAGGTGGCCGACATGTCCACGTGCGCCCAGCGGTCGGCGTACTCCCCGGCGAACTCGCGCAGGAACAGCCCCGCGGTGATCGCCCCGCCGGCACCGCTCATCCCCTGGTTGACGTTGGTCATGTCGGCGACGTCGCTGCGGATCAGCTCGGCGTAGTCGCCGTGCAGCGGCAGCCGCCACATCCGCTCCCCGACCGCCTCACCGGCGGCCACCAGCTCCTTGACCAGCGCGTCGTTGTCGCCCAGCACCGCGGCGGTGCGTTTCCCCAGCGCCGCCTTCGCCGCCCCGGTCAGCGTGGCGAAGTCGAGCAGTACGTCCGGCTTGAGCCGCCGCGCCGCGTACGCCAACGCGTCGGCGAGCACCATCCGGCCCTCGGCGTCGGTGTTGAGCACCTCGCTGGTCAGGCCGCCGTAGTGGCGTACCACGTCGCCCGGCCGGTACGAGTCGCCGCCGACCATGTTCTCCGCGAGCGGCGCCAGTACGGTGATCTTGACCGGGAGCTTCAGCCGGGCCGCGCCGATCACCGCGGCGGCGACCGTGCCGACCCCGCCCATGTCCTTGCGCATCAGCAGCATGTTTTCGAGGGGCTTGATGCTGACGCCGCCGGTGTCGAACGTGATCCCCTTGCCGACCAGCACGATGTGCCGTTTCGCGCCGCGCGGCGCCCACCGCAGCTCCAGCAGCCGGGGCCCGCGGGAGGAGCCGCCACCGACGGCGAGGATCCCGCCGAAGCCCTCCTTCGCCAACTGCTCGGGCTCCCGTACGGTCGCGGTCACGCCGTATTTGCCGGCGGTACGGGTGAGCCCGGCGGCGAGCTTCGCCGGTGACTTGTCGGCGCTGGGCTGGTTGGTCAGATCCCGCGCCAGGCAGATCGACTCGGCGACCACCGTCGCGGATTCGTGGGCCTCGGCGTACGCGTCGGCGTCGTCGACCACGACGGTGACGGTGCGCAGCTTCCGGGAGTCGTCAGGTTTGTTAGCCAACCGATACCGGTACGACGCCAACATCAGCCCTTCGGTGAGCCCGGCGACCGCCTCGGGTGCCAGCCCGGTCGGCGTCAGCACCGCGGCGCTGGTCTTGCCGGCGGCGGCCCGCGCGATCGCCGCACCGGCCTTCCGCCAGTCGATCTCCGAGCCGTCCCCGACCCCGGTGAACAGCACCCGGCCGATCTTCTCCAACGGCAGCGCGAGCTGCTGCACCGAGCCGGCGCCTCCGGTGTGCTCGGCCTCGGCGAGAAACGCCTCCGCCACCTGCGCCACCGCCGCCGGCAGCGCGCCGGGCCCCACCGCCACGACGCCGGGTGTCACCTCGTCGCTGGCCGGCTCCGACTCGCCCTCCACCGTACGCACCGGTACGGCGAGCACCGCGGGCCGACCGATCCGTTCCGCCAGACGTACCACGAGCACCTTTGATCGCCTCCTAGCTGGGGAAACGGGACTGACGCAGACACCGACCCCGGTACGCAACAACTCGCACCGGGGCCGTTGTCATGTAGCGACTCAGCTCACGACGGACTTCAGCGCGTCACCGAGATCGCCGGCCTCCTCGGGGGTCATCTCGACGACGAGTCGCCCACCACCCTCGAGCGGAACCCGCATGACGATGCCGCGGCCCTCCTTGGTGACCTCCAGCGGACCGTCGCCCGTCCGCGGCTTCATGGCCGCCATGTTGTCTCCCCTCGACTCACACACACCACGCCGCGGCGGTCCGCGACGATGGAATCCTTCAGGTGTCGCCGGGGGATCTGATGGCTGCAGTGCCCACGGCGATGTACCGACCAGCTATTTTCCCTGATGAGCGAGGCGTTGCCCAAACCTGCCCCAGGAACTTGTGACAATTTCTGGCGCGGTCTGCGATCAACTGTCACACTCGCTCCGTGCAGGCCCGCTCGGCGCTCTTCGATCTCTACGGTGACTACCTGCGACCACGCGGGGGGTACTCGCCGGTCGCCGCGCTGGTCCGGCTGCTGGCCCCATTGGAGATCTCCGCGCCCGCGGTGCGTACCGCCGTCTCCCGAATGGTGCGGCAGGGCTGGCTGCGTCCCACCCGGCTCCGCCACGGCCCCGGCTACGCGCTCACCCCCAAGGCGGTACGCCGGGTCGACGACGCCGCCGCCCGGATCTACCGGATCAACCCGCCCGCCTGGCACGGCAGCTTCGACCTGCTGATCGTCGAGTCGCCGGCGAGCCGTACCGCCCGGTCCCGATTGGCGGCCAATCTCAGTTACCTGGGGTACGGCCAGCTCGCCGGCACCGCCTGGATCGCGCCGCGCCACGCCGCCGACGTGGAGCCGCTGCTGGCCGAGGCTGGGGTCGCCGCACAGCGGTTCAGCTCCGAACCGGTCGGGGGGCTCGAAGCGGCCACCGCGCTGGTGCACCGGGCCTGGGACCTCGACGAGCTGGCGGCGGCATACCAGCGGTTCACCGACGAGCTGCGGCCGGTGGTGGCGGCCGTCGGGCCTGGCGACCGCGACGAGACGGCGTTCCTGGCGCGGTTCCGGCTGGTGCACGCTTGGCGTACGTTCCTGTTCCGGGACCCGCAGCTGCCCGCCGCACTGCTGCCCGAGAAGTGGCCGGGGTCGGAGGCCGCGGAGTTCTTCGACCACCACGCCCGCCGGCTGCGGCCGGCCGCCGACCGGCACGTCGACTCGTGCCTGGCGGGCGTTTCCCCGAACGCCGGCGTTCCCCGGCACGCTGGCATCTCCCCGCACGCTGGCCCTGCCCAGAACGAGAAGAGACGAGGTGCGCTGTGACCGACCCGCTGCTGATCGACCGTACCGACGGCGTGGCGACGCTGACGTTGAACCGACCCGAGTCGCTGAACTCGCTGGACCGGGCGCTGAAGGAGGCCCTCGCTGACGCGCTCACCAGCCTCGCCGCCGATGCCGAATGCCGCGCGATCGTACTGACCGGGGCGGGCCGGGCCTTCTGCGTCGGCCAGGACCTGCGAGAACACGTCGAGACCCTGGAGTCCGGCAGCAGCGATCCGCTCGCCACGGTGAAGCAGCACTACAACCCGATCGTGCGGCTGCTCGGCACCATGCCGAAACCGGTGGTGGCGGCGGTACGCGGGATGGCGGCCGGCGCCGGCGGCTCGCTGACCTTCCTCACCGACTTCCGGATCGGGGGCCCGAAGACGCAGTTCCTGATGGCGTTCGCCAACGTCGGGCTCGCCGCCGACACCGGCGCCTCGTGGACCCTGCCCCGACTCGTCGGGTACGCCAAGGCCACCGAGCTGATGCTGCTGGCCACCCCGGTGAAGGCCGACGAGGCGCAGCGACTCGGGCTGCTCACCGAGCTGGTCGACGACGACGAGCAGGTACTGCCGAGGGCACAGGAGCTCGCCACCCGGCTCGCCGCCGGCCCGACCGTGGCGTACGCCGAGATCAAGAAGCAGCTGATGGCCGGCGTGTCCGGCGACCTGGACACCGCGCTGGAAGCCGAGTACGCCGCCCAGGCGGCATGTGGCGCCACCACCGACCACCGCGAGGCAACCACGGCGTTCGTGAACAAGCAGCAGCCCGTCTTTCACGGCCGCTGACCGGGGTAGCGGCTGCCGCCCCGCCCAGGCCGGCAGCCACCACCCCGTAGCACCTCAGCCGTTGACCGGCGGCAACACCTTGCTCTGCGGCCCGTCGCCACCGTCTGCGCCGCCACCCTCGGCGCCGCCGCTATCGGACCCGTCGCCGCCAGCCTCGCCACCCGCGTTGCCGCCGGTGTGGCTGTTGCCGGGCTGCTCGCCGGACCCGCCGCCGGAGCCGCCGCCGGAGCCGCCGGGCGTACCCTCCGCACCGCCGGGCGTACCCTCGCCGCCGCCGGGCGTGCCT
>JBOGDG010000353.1:0-4253 GCA_050701655.1 Micromonosporaceae bacterium | reverse complement strand
CACCCAGAGTCAGGGCAACCGCGGGGTCGACGTACGGGCGATCCAGTATCTGCTGCAGTCCCGCGGCCAGAGCGTGACCGCCGACGGGGTGTTCAACTCCGCCACCACCACCGCGGTGAGGAACTTCCAGTCCAGCAAGGGGCTCGGCGTCGACGGCATCGTCGGCCCGCAGACCTGGGGCGCGCTGATCAGGACACTGTCACAGGGCGCCAGCGGCCCGGCGGTGAAGGCGCTGCAGCTCCAGCTCAACGCCAAACGCCGGATCAGTCTCGCCGTCGACGGAGTGTTCGGCTCCGGCACCCGCAGCGCGGTGGTGAGCTTCCAGCAGCACGCCGGCATCAGCGCCGACGGGATCGTCGGGCCCACCACCTGGCGCAACCTGATCTGGCACTACGACTACCCGAACCTGACCGGGATCTGCGACAAGGACCCGGACGGCAACGGCACCGCCAACTGGGGCACCGGCGCCGCGATCGGCCAGCTGGAGGCGGCGGTCAGCGCCTTCGGTACGGCCGACGGCAAGGTGCCGCTCGGCGATGTCAGCTTCGAGCACGGCGGCGACATCCCCGGCCACGCCTCACACGAGGTGGGGCTGGACGTGGACGTGTGGCCGATCCGTAGCGACAGCGCGCAGTGCACCGCGAGCCGGATCACGTGGCAGTCGGGCGCGTACGACCGGGCGGCCACCCGCCGGCTGGTGCAGGCGATCCGCAGCCGGGCGCCGGGTCACATCAAGTTGATCTTCTTCAACGACCCGGTGCTGATCGACGAAGGCCTCACCCGCCAGTACCCCAACCACGACAACCACCTCCACATCCGCTACTGCGAAAAGATCCACCCCAGCTCGCTCTACGACTGCTGAAGCGACCTTGCCGCTAGAAGAGCTGGCGGGTCGCGTCGCGGCAGATGGCAGCGCCGTAGCGCAGGCCCAGCTGTACCGGGTAGCGGGTGAGTACCGCCAGCGACCAGTGGTGCCAGACGCCGAGGCAGGCGACGTGCCACTGGCCGGTGTCGGAGCGAGCCGTCCAGCCGTTCTTGACCGCGATCCGGGCGGCCTGCTCGGGGGCGAACGCCTCCCGGATCCCGAACGCGTTGGAGCTTGCGACGCTGCGCATCTCGCGTAGCAGCCAGTTCGTCCACTGCGCGTCGAGTACCGCCCCGTCTGCCAGGCAGCCACCGAGCCGGGACGCGTCCTGCGCGGTGATCCGGGTCAGCGCCCAGCGCCCGGGGTGGCTGCGGGTGTCGGTGAGCTGGCAGCTGCGGATCATCCGGCGGATCGAGGCGTTCCCGCCGCTGGCCAGGTAGAGCCACTCGGCCGCTGCGTCGTCGCTGACCCGCAGCGCCCGCCGGATCGTGCTGCGCTCCATGCCGGTGAGGTTGCGACCGTCCCGGTCCACCGCGGCCAGGTAGTCGGCGGCCAGCCAGGCCTTGACCATCGACTCCGTAGTGCTGGTCTCGAACGCCCGGTTGGCCGAGCCGTGGATCTGTCCGGTACGCCGGTCCAGCAGCGCCCAGGCCCACCAGCCGGTGACGTCGAGCGAGACCTCCGGAGGGGGCGGGGCCGGCGAGACGGACGCCACGGCCGGCGGCCGGCTGGGCACGGCTTCGCTCGCCGGCTCCTCGGCGACGGCGCATCCGGCTACCAGGAGGGTCGCTGCGGCGACGAAGGTGGCGGCTCTCATGACTGCTGACCCGGTGCCTCCTCTGTCTCCAGCGTCTCCCGGGGCTGAGGCGCGCCCAGAGATAGCCAGAAATCGATGTAGAGGTGTTACGGGGTGTTACATGAACTTGCAGGAAGTGCGTGCTGCTGTAACACTTGGTGGGTGTACGGGAATGACTTCGGCGATGGAGCCGACACACCGATCGAGGCTCCCGAGCAGCCGGGTGCCGCGGGGCTGCTCGCCGAAGTGGCGGATGCCGAGCGGGCGCTGCGCGAGGCGGCGGCCAAGGACCGGGCCGGCGCCACCGGCGACGAGCTGCAGGACCACTTCGACGCGGTGATCGCCGCCGACCAGAAGGTCGAGCCGCGGGACTGGATGCCGGAGGCGTACCGCAAGACGCTGATCCGGCAGATCGCCCAGCACGCCCACTCCGAGATCATCGGGATGCAGCCCGAGGGCAACTGGATCACCCGCGCGCCCAGCCTGAAGCGCAAGGCGATCCTGCTCGCCAAGGTGCAGGACGAAGCCGGCCACGGCCTCTACCTGTACGCCGCCGCAGAGACCCTCGGGATCCACCGCGACGAGCTGTACGACCTGCTGCTGTCCGGCAAGCAGAAGTACTCCTCGATCTTCAACTACCCCTCGCTGACCTGGGCGGACATGGGCGCGATCGGGTGGCTGGTGGACGGCGCCGCAATCGTCAACCAGGTACCGCTCTGCCGGTGCTCGTACGGCCCGTACGCGCGGGCGATGATCCGGATCTGCAAGGAGGAGTCGTTCCACCAGCGCCAGGGGTACGAGATCCTCTACGTGCTGGCCAACGGCACCGGCGAGCAGCGCGCGATGGCGCAGGACGCGGTGGACCGCTGGTGGTATCCGTCGCTGGCGATGTTCGGCCCGCAGGACACCGAGTCGACGCACTCGGAGCAGTCGATGGCGTGGCACATCAAGCGGTTCAGCAACGACGAGCTGCGGCAGAAGTTCGTGGACATGTGCGTACAGCAGGCGTCGGTGCTGGGGCTGACGATCCCCGACCCCGACCTGCGGCGTGATCCCGGCACCGGCAACTACCACTACACGCAGCCCGACTACGAGGAGCTGTTCCGGGTGATCAAGGGCGACGGCCCGTGCAACCGGCAGCGGATGGCGCACCGCCGCCGCGCCCAGGAAGACGGTGCCTGGGTACGCGAAGCCGCCAACGCCTACGCCGCCAAGCGCGCCCCCTCCGCCCATGATCATGGGCCCACCGACGTCGCTATCACAGCATGAAAGGGCTCATGATCATGGAGAGTTGGGCGGGATCCGGATGGCCGTTGTGGGAGGTGTTCGTACGGTCCCGGCGCGGGTTGAACCACACCCACGTGGGGAGCCTGCACGCGCCCGACGCGGAGCTGGCGCTGCGGAATGCGCGTGACCTCTACACCCGCCGTCAGGAGGGCGTGTCGATCTGGGTGGTGCCGGCGGCGCAGATCACCGCGTCCAGCCCGGACGAGAAGGACGCGTTCTTCGACCCGGCGGCGGACAAGGCGTACCGGCACCCGACCTTCTACCACGTGCCCGAAGGGGCCGAGCACCTATGAACGAGCGCAGCGAGCGGCAGAGCACCGCGCCTTTCGAGTACGTGCTGCGGCTCGCCGACGACGCGCTGGTCGCCTCGCAGCGGCTCGGCGAGTGGGTGAGCAAGGCGCCGGAGCTGGAAGAGGACATGGCGCTGGCGAACATCGCGCTCGACCAGCTCGGCCAGGCGCGGCTGCTGCTGTCGTACGCCGGTGAGCTGGAGGGCGAGGGGCGTACCGAGGACGACCTGGCGTACCTGCGTACCGACCGGGAGTTCCGCAGCTGTCAGCTGGTCGAGCTGGCCGAAGGGGACTTCGCGGTCACCATCGGCAAGCTGCTGTGCTTCGCCGCGTACCAGCACCAGCTGTACGGCTGGCTGAAGACCAAGAACGACGAGCGGCTCGCCGCGATCGCCGCGAAGGCGGAGAAGGAGACCGCGTACCACCTCGACCACGCGACGATGTGGACGCTGCGGCTCGGTGACGGCACGCCCGAGTCGCACGCGCGGATGCAGGCGGCGGTGGACGAGCTGTGGCCGTACACCCATGAGCTTTTTGAGACCGACGAGCTCGCGCAAGGGGTGGAGCGGGCCGAGCTGGGGATCGACCCTTCGACGCTGCGGCCGATCTGGCTGTCCACTGTGGAGAAGGTGCTGGCCGAGGCGACGCTGGCCCGGCCGCAGGACGGCTGGGCGCCGACCGGGGGGCGCGCGGGCGTACACACCGAGGCGTTGAGTTATCTGCTGAGCGAGATGCAGTCGCTGCACCGGACGCACCCAGGGGCGACATGGTAGCCACGCTGACGGTGACCGACGCGGTGGCGGCGGTGCCGGATCCGGAGCTGCCGATGGTGACGATCGCGGAGCTCGGGATCCTGCGGGACGTGTCGGTTGAGGACGTGGGCCGGGTGGTCGTGACGATCACGCCGACGTACTCGGGGTGCCCGGCGATGGACGCCATCCGCACCGACATCCGGCGCGCACTGGCCGCCGCCGGGCACACCGACGTCGAGGTGCGTACCCGGCTCGCGCCGGCG